>CAYZUW010000088.1:0-5609 GCA_964481325.1 uncultured Saprospiraceae bacterium | reverse complement strand
AATAAAATTTTCAATACTAACTGGGTACTAAATCATTTTGGTGCCCAGTTTTTTGTTTTTTATAGGTTCTCATTTTAATATTTGACTGCAAATGTATTTGCTCTGGTGTTAACATAAAGTTCGAGTAATGAGGTCTTTCTTGGTTGTAAATTTCAATTGAGTTTTCAATCAAAAGCTTCATTAATTTGATGTCTCTTATTCCAATGTCACCTATGAATTCCTGTTTTAATATTCCATTTATTCTTTCTGCTACAGCATTTTGATACGGGTCATATTGCTCCGTCATGCTACATTTAATATTAGCTTCTTTTAATTCTTTTTGATAAAGATCGCAGCAATATTGTACTCCTCTATCTGAATGATGAATTAAATCACACTCCAGAAATAATAGAAAAAAAGAATCACGACCTATTCAAATGAAAAAGTAGGATTTTGCCACATGAAAACGCTGTCTTGTGGCCTTGATTTTGCGTTTTTGAAATGGGCAAAAATGGTAGATAAGTCTGACTTACTTTAAATAATCCCTCTATCATTTTCAATCCCGCATGCCCTAAACATCTGTATACATACGAAGTCTCTAACTTTTGTCTCAAAGCAACTCTTATACTCAACGGTAAGTAGTTTGGGACTTTGTTCGATTTTGCATTATATTGTCGTACATAAAAAAACGAAACCATTAAAGACAAAATATGATGAATATTTTCAAAATCACACTGATCGCATTCCTTTGTATTGGACTATTTACGCCGGGAATAGCGCAAAAAAAAAGGAAGAATAAAAAGAAAAAGGTCGAAGAGGAGGTTATGGACAAGAACGATATGAGTGCTACCTACAGTGGTCTCAAATTTCGGCATATCGGTCCGGCACTGATGTCTGGTCGTATTGCGGACATTGTTATAAATCCAGCGAATGAAAACGTATGGTATGTGGCTGTTGGATCTGGAGGCGTCTGGAAAACAGAAAACGCAGGGACGACATGGACTTCCATTTTTGATGGGCAAGTGAGTTACTCTATCGGCTGTGTAGCGCTTGATCCGCAAAACCCGGATATCGTTTGGGTAGGGACGGGTGAGAATGTAGGCGGTAGACACATGGGCTATGGAGATGGAATTTACAAAAGTGAAGATGGTGGAAAATCATGGGAAAACATGGGACTCGAATCGTCTGAGCATCTTTCAAAAATCATAATCCACCCAAGCAACTCCGATATCATGTGGGTGGCTTCGCAAGGCCCACTATGGAGCGCTGGCGGCGAAAGAGGGCTATACAAATCTACAGACGGAGGGTCCACATGGACGCGAACCTTAGGAGATGACCAATGGGTAGGCGCTACGGATATACTCATAGATCCGAGGGATCCAGATGTATTGTACGTGGCAACTTGGCAGCGACATCGTACTGTCGCAGGTTACCTTGGTGGTGGTCCGGGAACAGCGATATATAAATCTATAGACGGTGGCGACAATTGGGACAAGCTGAGCAGTGGATTGCCCAAAAGCAATATGGGAAAAATAGGCTTGGCCATCTCTCCGCAAAAACCTGATGTGATTTATGCGGCTATTGAGTTGGATAGAAGAAAAGGGGGTGTATATAAGAGCGAAGATCAAGGGGCGACATGGAAAAAAATGAGCGATGCTGTTTCTGGTGGGACAGGGCCGCATTACTATCAAGAGTTGTATGCTTCGCCTCATCAATTTGATGAATTGTATCTGGTCAATAATTATATGCTGGTCTCCTCCGATGGGGGAAAGACTTTCACTCAAATGAATGAAGAAGAGAAGCACGTAGACAATCATGCCATCGCCTTTAAAAAAGATGATCCCAATTATATATTAGTAGGATGTGATGGAGGACTGTACGAGAGTTTTGATAAGACGGAAAATTGGAAGTTCGTAGACAATCTACCCATCACGCAGTTTTATAAAATAGCGGTGGATGATGCAGAGCCTTATTACTTTGTATACGGTGGTACGCAAGATAACAATACACAAGGGGCTCCCTCTCAAACGGATAATATCCATGGCATTCGAAATTCTGATTGGTTTGTGGTACTAGGGGGGGATGGACACCAGCCAGCAACAGAACCAGGAAATCCAAATGTGGTCTATGCGCAGTGGCAACAAGGAAATCTAAATCGCCACGATCGTGTCTCTGGTGAAAATATATACATCAAGCCTCAACCTGCATTGGGGGAAAAGACGGAGCGCTATAATTGGGATGCGCCCATACTAGTGAGTCCGCATAAACCGTCGCGCATCTATTTTGCTTCGCAACGGGTGTGGAAATCTGAAAATCGGGGAGATTCTTGGGAAACGATTTCTGATGATTTGACATATAATCTAGAGCGTATCCAAACTCCGTATTTCGGTAAGAAACAAAAATGGGATAATGCTTGGGATATTTATGCCATGTCAAACTATAGTACTATTACTTCTTTATCTGAATCTCCACAGCAAGAAGGACTATTGTATGCGGGTACCGATGATGGCATCATTCAAGTGACAGAAGATGGCGGAGCGAATTGGAGAAGAGTAGATTTTAGCAGAGTCTCTGGACTACCTAAGACGGCCTTTGTCAATGACATCAAAGCGGATCTTTATGATGCCAATGTGGTCTATGCTGTGTTTGATAATCATAAATACGGAGACTACCAACCCTACTTATATAAGAGTACCGATAAAGGGAATACTTGGAGAGACATCTCTAATAATCTTCCAGATCGTACCTTATTGTGGCGTATAGTACAAGACCATGAGCAAAAAGATTTGATGTTCTTGGGAACAGAGTATGGCGTGTACTGTACTACAGATGGTGCCAAAACATGGACAAAGTTGAAAGGAGGATTCCCAAATATCTCTGTGCGTGATTTAGCCATACAGAAAAGAGAGAATGATTTGGTAGCTGCGACCTTTGGTAGAGGGATTTATATCCTAGACGATTACTCGGCTTTGCGAAGTCTAGATACCAATCAAGAAGCGCAATTGTTCAAACCGCTTGATGGAGAATGGAAGATGCGTAAGTCGGTATTGGGCAGAAATAAAAAAGCCTCCCAAGGAGATAACTTCTTTGTGGCAGACAATCCACCTGCCGGTGTAGAATTTACCTACTATATCAAGGAGGCAGTCAAATCTAAAAAAGCGCTCCGTAAAGAAAAGGAAAAAGAGATGGAGAAGAATAACGGCACCGTAGGGGTTCCATCATGGTCTGAGTTAGACGAAGAGTCAAGAGAGGTCGAACCGAGTGTATGGATGTTTATTTATGATCAAAGTGGAGCTATTGTTCGAAAGCTCGAAGGCAAAAATAGTGAAGGCGTAAGTCGTATGAGCTGGGATTTGTCTAGCACCTCTAAGGGGACCATAACCACCGATAATATAAAAAGTGATCGTGGAGGAACTAGAGTGGCACCAGGAACCTACTCCGCTCAGTTGTTTAGACAAACTGGAGGTAAGTACAACAGCTTAGGAAACAAAGTTTCTTTTAATGTGGTTGATTCTAACAAGAAATCGCTGCAAGGAAGTTCTGCGAGCGAGGTAGTAGCGCATTGGGAAAACATATCTGAGCTTATGCGTCAATCGGGTGATCTGAGATCTGAATTCAGCGATACAAAAGACGACATCATGCTGATGCTAAAATCTTATGACAAAGCCACTTCTACGGATGATGCGCTACATGCCGATTTGCTTAGTGCACGCGACCAGATCTTGGACTTAGAGCAAAAGATGGGGGGCAGCAAGGCGCGCAGTGAAGTAGGGGAGAAGAATGAATATCCTACGGTCAATGATTATCTTTTCCCAGCTAGTGGAAGAGGCAATACCTATGGTCCTACAAAAGCGCATCTGCAATATGTGGAGTATGCTAGAACTATGTTGAAAGATATGACTGCTTCTTTGGAAGGTATTAAAAGAGCCATCTCTCCGCTTGAAAAAAGATTGGAAAGTATTGGTGCGCCGAAGATTAAGAATTGATTTTGGCAATAGCGGGAATAAACCAAGTTGAAAAAGAAAAAACAGAATAGAAACTCAACAACTATAGGATGCACAAAACAGTTTTTAGAATCGCATTTTCAATTTTATTATTGACGGCATGTAATTCAGACGAAGAAAGCACCCCTAATAATGATATACCCACAGTCAATGCGGAATCAACTTTCTCAGTACTGGTTGATGAAAATGTTGTATATGCAGAAGGATTGGCTCATAGCAATACGAGTAATTCCTCATTTGCCATTCCATTAAACCTAGATGTTTACTATCCTGATAATAGCGATACCAATAGACCGCTTATCATGTTTATTCATGGAGGCGGATTTCAAGGGGGTACCAAGACAAAACCTGAAATTGTAGATATGGCGAATTACTACGCTTCAAGAGGATGGGTATTTGCTTCTATAGATTATAGGACTACGGAGGAGTTAGGTACCATAACAGGAATGACACCTGCAGATGTACTTACATTCCATAAAGGAATTGCTCCACAAGAATGGATAGAATTCTCTCTCCAAAATGCGCAATCACCAGATGAAGTCCAGACGAGCATAGCCATCTATGCCGCACAAAGGGACGCCAAAGCAGCCCTTAGATGGTTTGTTGCCAATGCCAATACCTATAATTTGAACAATGACTTTATAACGGTTGGCGGAGCTTCAGCTGGAGCGGTAAGCACAGTTGCCTTAGGAATTACGGATCAGCAAGATTTTAGAGATGAGATCTCTATTGCCGATGATCCGACCTTGTCCACTACAAATCTGAATGAGTCATACAATGTAGAGAGCATGGTTTATTTATGGGGCTCTAATGTCAAAGTCGAACTCTACGAAGCAATATATGGATTGAATCGATACGACAGCGATGACCCAGAATTATTCATGGCGCACGGCACCTTGGACGCTAATCCTACGACTACTTTTTCGGAAGCTACTGAGTTAAAAGATATATATGACTCATTAGAAATTTACAACGAACTTTTCCCTTTGGAAGGCGCAGGTCATGGCGCATGGGATGCAACAGTGGACGGAATGAGCTTATCAGACCTTTCGTTTGAATTCTTAGTAGACCGACAAAATTTAAATGTGGAGTAAAAAATCGTGGCTACAAGAGTGAAAAAATCCTTCCTTCTCGTCTTCTGAAACAGCCTATTCATTGTAAATATTTAAAATAAAGATTGCAGAACTTAATCGACAAAATAAAAAAAGCGATTCCTCTCTCTAAAGAGGCTGAGAAATATATCTATTCTATTGCTAAAGAAAAAACACTTAGGAAGGGAGAAATATTAATCCGTGAAGGCCAAACAGTAGAAAAGACCTTCTTTGTTATCCAAGGAAGCCTTCGTTCTTTTTGTATTGATAAGGAAGGTAAAGAACATGCCTTGCAGTTTGCTATTAAAGATTGGTGGATTAGTGATTTTATGGCCATATATAACAACGAACCTGCTTCGCTCACTGTCGAAAGTATCACGGATTCAATTGTAATCGAGTTTAATACCAAAGCATTGGATGCTATTTACAGCAGGTTTCCAGAACTTGAAGCATTCCAAAGGAAGAATCTAGAACGACACGTTGTAAGTTTGCACAAAAGAATTTTAAATCAATTACAATTGTCAGCATTAGAGAG
>CAYZUW010000087.1:0-13265 GCA_964481325.1 uncultured Saprospiraceae bacterium | reverse complement strand
TGCATGGCAATGCGGATCTTGTCTCCTGTGATGGAAAACTGAGTCTTACATTTTTGATATGCCTCTCTCAACTGGCGAAGTATCTCGCGTTCCCCTATCACTAAACTATCCACCGAACTCGCCACTTCGTATAAGTGATGTATAGCCAACTCATCCTCGTAATACTCTATGGATTGATTGAGCGAACCGCTCATGTTTCTGAGTTTTTCATTTACGGCGTAGAAAAAGGCATTGACGTCAATGGCTTCAGGCTTATACATGAAAAACAAAATCCGATTGCAGGTATTGAGGTACATCAATTCTGAGATACCAAAATAGTCTTTTATTTTTTTAAGCTTTCTTTCGAGAACTTGGTCATCAGGTGCATCAATAAGGAAGTCTCCAATCTGACTAATGTCAGTGGTTCTATGTGTGACCGTAAATAATTTATATCCTTGAAGCATCTATACAATAACTGCAAAAATACCCTTATCGTTTTCGGTAATTGTCATTTTGCGGTAATACTATTAGTAGGTGTTAATGATGCTCGGCACACTCCCATTGATAATCAGCTAGTGTAAAAGGGCTACGATATGGTCCTCGATAGGCATAATGCCACCATTCTGTGCGAATATGCTTAAAACCATACGCTGCCATAGTAGTCTTCAAAAGGTCGCGATGCTTCAAAATAGTACTATCTAAATCTCTATTGTCATGGTGTGCTCGCCGACCAAAAAAATCAAACTCTGTCCCCATATCCACTTCTATGCCTTCGCTGTCGAGCAAGGTTGCATCTACCGCATAGCCTCGATTGTGCATAGATCCTTTTTGTGGAGGGGTAACATAGCTCGCATTGGGTACTTTCTCCCACAAGCGCTCTTGAATAGATTTAGGTCTGTAGCAATCAAATAGCTTGAGGCTATATCCTTTTTCTTGAAGGGTAGTTTGTACCTCATACAAGGCTTCAGCTGCCTCGGGTCGCAGGAAGCATCTTGGGCAATCGTATAGTTGTTCTTTTACAAAATTGTTTGAAGTGGCATACCTAAGATCCAACTGTATGTCTTTTTCAAGAAAGGCGATTTCTTTCCAGAGTAGTGTATCATAGTCTGCAGTAACTACGGGAGCAGGCTCTTCTTTTATCTGCGGGATTGACTCTTCAAGCACCATCGGTTTATCAGGCAATACCTGAGATTTTTGCGAAGGCGCTGGCTCACAGTTCAGCAATACCAAACAGCTACCTATCAAACATACTAAGCTGAATAACCTAGTGACCAAATATAGAGACCAATTTTTGATCCAGTTGTGGGCCTCGTAGTTTGCGAGCGATAATTTTTCCTTCCTCATCAAGTAATACGGTGTGTGGGATAGATTTTACAGAGTACATTTGAGCGACTTCATTCTGCCAGCCTTTCAAATCACTGACGTGCGTCCAAGTTAAATTATCTTTTGCTACAGCCTGCTCCCATCTATCTTTAGTCTTATCCAAACTGACTCCAAGAATTTCGAAGCCGTCTTTTTTATACTTATTATATAACTCCACTACATGTGGGTTGTCTTTGCGACAAGGCCCGCACCAAGAAGCCCAAAAATCAATCAGTACTACTTTTCCTTTAAAATCAGACAAGCTAACTGGTTCGCCATCAAGGTTTTTTAATGTAAAATCTGGCGCTTCTGCTCCTACTACAAAACTTTCAGCGTTCTTAATTTGATTCTTCAAATTCTGACAACCTTTGCTGTCCTCACAAAATTGCTCCAAGTATTTTTTTGCATAAGAAATAAAGAGTGGGTTGTTTGCTGATCTAAGTCCTGATAGTACTCCGCCTAATGCCATTTTCTGCGCATCAGAATTCTCTGGTAGTTTGTCAAGATTGAGTGCTATAAATTTCTCCAACTCAGCTACAGGTAAGCCTCTTACTTTGCTAAGTGTTGTGCTATATTTATTAAACACATCAAATAGTAAGGGCATATTGTCAAAGGCCTCACTTTTCAAATCGGCTTGTGCAAAATATTCATTTCCAAAATATACCAATTCATTCGGCAGGTCAGTTCCGCTATTTTGATAGCTATAATAAGTATATAGGCCCGCAACTTCTCCTAACCATTTATCTTTTTGAGCATAGCTTTCGATAAGCTCTTTCTTGCTCTGATCTAATATGGCAAATTCTTTAGTCAAAGCTTCTTTTTTCACCGGATCTCTATATTGTTTCGCGAATCGAGTTGCAATGTTTTTTTCCTTATTAGAATTATTACGGATTTGACTCATCATGGTATTGTATTCATAGTTGAAACCCTCCGGTGAGCTAGCTCTATTGAAAGCCTTACAATCTCCTTTGAGAATAACCTTTTCTTCCTCTCCCAAGATGACACTTTTGAATTTTCCTACTTCTGTACCCACGTAGCGAAATTGTTTCCCTTCCGTATTCACTTTAAAAACGAATTCCCCATCTGCATTCTTAGTAGCGCTTTGAATTTGTTCAAATCCTAAGCCATCGAACTCAAAGAGATGCATTTCATTGACTTGGTCACAATTGACGCCCTGCACAACTACTTCTACTGTTTTAGCTTGAAGTAAATTGCCTTGCAATTGAAGAATGAAAAATGATAGAAAAACTATAAAAGGGAAACTCGACTTACTCATAATGATATGTATATAGTGTATGATTTTATATCCTCTAAAGGTACACCTTAGAGAACGATACTTTCAGAAAAAGGATTGTTATAATTGCGTAAAATATAGCTATTTGTCTACAAAAGAGGCCTTTATACCTGGATAAGGTCTAAAAATTCTTGCTCAGATAGAATCTGGATTGTTCCTATTTCTTGAGCTTTTTTGAGTTTAGACCCTGCTTTTTCGCCAACGACCAGAATATTTAGCTTTTTGCTCACGGCGCTAATGTTTTTAGCGCCTGCATTAGCAGCCAATTTTTGGGCTTCTTTTCTCCCCATTTGCTGCAAGGAACCCGTAAACAATATAGACTTTCCGACCAATGGAGCATCCTCAGCAATAACTAAAGGCTTATCTTCTTCCGTTTGTTTGAGATTCACTCCATAGGCCTCCATTTGCTTCAACAAATTGATATTTTCCTCTTCGGCAAAGAAAACCTGTACATTCTGGGCAACGACAGGTCCGATGTCCTTAATTTGAGTAAAGCGCTCTTCGTCCCAGGATGTCAATTCAAGAATATGTCCTATCTCCTGAGCCAACAATTTAGAGGCTTTCTTCCCTAAGTGATGCACACTCAAACTGTGGAGCACTCTAGAAATTGGATTTTGTTTTGCTTTATCAATAGCGCTTTTCAAATTTTCAATAGAGCGCTTACCGAAGCCTTCTAGCTCTGCTATCTTTTCATATTCCAAATTATAGATATCGGCTATTGACTTTATAAAACCTAACTCATAAAATTTTTCTACGATTGATTTTCCAAAGCCATCAATATCCATCGCATCTTTGGATACGTGAAAAATCATTTTTTGCAATACTTGCGCTTCACAGAGTACATTTGAACATCGCCAAGCGGCTTCGCTTTCCGCGCGCTCTAGTGTAGTGCCACAAGATGGGCATTCTTTTGGGAAGATGATTTTTTGTTCTGAACCATCTCGTAATTCATCAAGGGACTTCACGATATACGGAATCACATCCCCTGCCCTTTCTACCAACACTGTATCTCCTAATCGCAAATCTTTACTTACAATAAAATCCTCATTGTGCAAAGATATCGATGAGACAGTTACGCCTGCGAGGGCAACAGGTTCTATTTTAGCCACTGGTGTAACGGATCCTATTTTTCCAATCTGGTATTCTACATTCAACAATTTGGAGGTGGCCTGCTTGGCTTTGAATTTAAAGGCAATAGCCCAACGTGGATGGTGACTTGTAAATCCACATTGATCTTGAATATCTAGACTATTTGCCTTGACAACCATGCCATCAATTTCATAAGGATAGTTTTCTCGTTTCTCTTCCCAATGTTTTACAAAGTCAAAAACCTCTTTTATATTTTTGCAAACCTTGGTTTCATCTTTTGGAATTTTAAATCCTAGATCTCCTAATAAAGAAATCGTTTCATAGTGCGTGGTGAATTTATTCATCACGTTTTCTCCTTTTTCATTGATAGCATATCCAAGCTGATAAATAAATGCTTCAATTCCTCTTTGCGCTGTCTGTTTAGGGTCTTTCATCCGCAGCCCACCCGTTGCAGCATTTCTAGGGTTGGCAAAAACCTCTTGTCCTTCAGCGTTCCGTATCTCATTGACCTGCTCAAAAATATCTTTTCGAATCAAAGCTTCTCCTCTCAACTCTACTTTCGTGATACCATGCGCCTTGAAATCGGCGGACAAAGGAATGCTCTTCATCGTCCTTACATTTAAGGTGATCTCATCTCCTTTTTCTCCATTACCCCTAGTCGCCCCTCTATTCAATTGGTTCTGATCGTATACTAAAGCAATGCTGCCTCCATCAAACTTTGGTTCTACGACATACTCGATTTCTTTTTCAAGATCTATATCCGCCAGTTTCTTTATTCGCTTATCAAAGTCTTCTAAATCCTCCAAATTATAAGAATTGTCCAAAGACAACATAGGTACCAAATGGGGTACTGTGGGAAACTTATTGCTCAGATCAGAACTCACTCTTTGGGTTGGGGAATCTGCTTGTATCTTACTAGGATGCTTTTTTTCTAAGGTCTCCAACATCTTATATAAGGTATCGTATTCCTTATCGCTAATGATCGGATTATTCTGAACAGCGTATTTCCACTCATGAAATTGTAGCACATTCAACAATTCACTCATTTGTACATCCTCATCGCTTGAATGATTTCCAGCTAGATACGCCTTGCTTAATTCATAGAGCGCTTTTGCATCCATACTTTTACATTTATTAGGTAGATATTATAATTCTAGTCAATTTACATCCAAATGAAATTGGATGTATTTAATTGTTTTTGCATTAGCTAAATGCATTTTCTCATAATAGGTCTTAAACACTAAATCTGGATGCGGCAATTCAGACAGACTATAAATATCATCATAGTGTTTTATGATACTGGCTTTTTCAAAAGACTCCAAAGACTCTAAGCTGAATTCATACAATTCTGGAGAATCTGTTTTTAGATGGAGTATATTGTCCGAGCTAAGAAAAGGGAGATATCTATTTAGAAAATTATGCGAAGTCAACCTTCTATTTTCTTTACTATCTCGAAGAAAGGGATCTGGGAAAGTAATCCACATTTCAGATACTTCACCTTTGTCAAAAAAAGAGGGGATATTTTCAATTCTGGCTCTTACAAAAGCCACATTTTCAAACTTAGATTCAATAGCCTTTTTGGCACCTTGCCAAATACGAGCACCTTTGATATCTAGTCCTATAAAGTGTGTATCAGGATATCTCTCTGCCAAAGCAACAGAATATTCTCCTCTCCCGCATGCTAATTCTAGACAAATTCTCGCCTCTTTCTTAAAGTGCTCTGCATTCCACTTTCCCTTCATATCAATATCATGAATATCTCCATTTTGTAGCAATGGAGAAAGAGGGTTGAAATTTTCATATACGTTTGGAAATTGCAGAATTTCTGCAAATTTTTTAAGCTTATTTCGCTGGCTCAATTCAAATTATTAAATGAGCCTAAAGGTAAGACTATTTTGTCTTTCAGAAAGGTAAAGGATTTATTTTCTAGCCTCGTATGTATCGTCTATTCTAAGGGCCATCCGTTGAATGGCGTCAATTATATTATCTAAGGCAGGTGGATAGTCAACATATTGCACCCTTCTATCGTCTTCTCCCCATATCGCAATGGTAATCACCTTTTTTCTATTTCCGTAGGCTATTGCCAATCTAAGAGGAATTGGAGTTGGAGAGTCTGCTTTTCTCTTTTGGCAAACGGAGGTATTACAATCGTAGATTCTGTCAAAATCAAAGAACTTTTGCTTGATTACGTATTCGGCAAAATCCTCCAATTCATCCCTAGAAATATTTTTCTTAGTCACTGATAGACCGTTGGTAATACTTTTATACTCCTTGATCAATCGACCATCACTTTTGATATGTATATAGTCTCTAATCACCGGATCAATCCCTCCATAATACCCGCCACCAATGAGTTCAATATTGATGTAGGTCTCTGCAACTTCCTGTACTTTTTTCTTACGTCTTTTACGTTTTGTGGCCCACCATCTTTTTTTACTACTCTTTGGATCAATAGCTTCTACATTGATATCTGGCAACTCATTAGCAGGTTTGATGAAAGGAGCGTCTTTCGACTCTACAGCAATGAAATGATATTGATAGGTTCCCTTACTATTGGGTTGGTTAAATTCCAAAATCAACTTCTCTTTGTCAATATCGTTGATCACGAACTTATTGATATGCTTAAATTTATAAAACAGCTCATCGTCGTTGATACTCCATATTCCCTTGTCAAATTCGCCATTCAGGAACTGCTCATAGGTATAATCGTACTTGAAATAAAGAAAAAAGTTGTAATCTTCGTCCGCTTGGTGAATAACCGTATTAGACTCCAAATGCATAGCATAGGTATATCTCCACTTCGTTTCAACGATTTTTCTCTCGTTTACCGCGAAAAATGAAGTTTCGCCAACCTTATCCTGCTTTTGAGCCAATGCTAAAAAAGGGAATAAACATAGAAAATACGCTATTAGGCTATATTTCGGATTCATTTTGAACGTTTGTTAGAAAATCTTTTCAACTTAATTCTACATCAAAATCTATACCCAAAAGTGAAAAGAAAATTATTATTTCGTATGTCACTGATAATCAACTGTTGCTCATCGACAAATGTATCATATGGTGTATATGCCTCATTGGAGTCATTTGTGCTAAATGCTAAGTCAAAATAGACACTTTTACCTCTATATCCTGCTCCTAAGCTGATCACATTTCTTCCTGAATCATCTGTATCAAATGGGTTTCCGTAACGTCCATAGCCTGCTCTGAGTCTAAATTTTTTGATTAAATATTCCGCCCCAATCCTAAGGTTTAGTGCACTATCAAAATCGTTGCTTACCTCATTATTCAAATTATCCTCCGCTACTTGATTAATGGAATTTTCTCCATCAACCGATAAATCAAAGCTTGAAGCAGCATAATCTAAAAATTC
This sequence comes from uncultured Saprospiraceae bacterium, assembly GCA_964481325.1. Taxonomy (GTDB): domain Bacteria; phylum Bacteroidota; class Bacteroidia; order Chitinophagales; family Saprospiraceae; genus JALZVN01. Next base: position 6,171 of record CAYZUW010000087.1, on the reverse strand, counting down.
CACATCAAGACTGATAAAACCAAATTTTCTTAATACTAATGAAGCGCCTCCACTGTATCTCCAAGGCGTAGTTATCGCATAGTCAAAAGAGCCTACTGGCGATTCGCCATCTCCAGAATTTAAAATGCCATCTTCTATTAAGACATAATTTAGAGAAGTAGTAAAATCATCGGAAAGGCTTATTCGCTGTGGAGTATGAATAGATGCTCCAAGGCGGATTTGGTTTGTTATTCTATAGATTGCGCCCGCTTTAAACCCAATCCCAACCCCTGTGGTAGAAAGGGTTTGTCTAAAGGTAAGATCTCGAAAGAGTGGAATCACGTCATTGGCTTCATCACTTTCTGTATATTCTCTTGTTTCTTCAAATCGAACAATTGGAACATTCACCGCCCCACCAAGATAGAGCTTATCAGAAATATTAAAACCTACAGCTATAAGTAATTCACTAATCCCGCCAGTAGTTGTTATGATCTCTTCTCGATCGATAGGATCAAAGAATAAGAATCCATCTTGATCAATAAAATCAGATCCGTATTCATCGTCACTAAGGCTAAAAATAGCATTCGCGTCTAGCGCAATGGCGCCCCCAAAGGGGTCTAGATCCGCCTCAAACAATCCTTGCGAATCATCGACAAAACTATTAACAATCGAGCCTCCTGTAGAGCCACGATACTCTAAATCTCTGTTGAAATTCACTAACCTATTTACACCAGCTGCAAAGTTGAAAGATTTCAGTTTCTTTTTCTTATATCCTTTGTAGAATACTAGCCCTATATTTTCTAAGCCAAAGTGGGTGTTTCTTGCTCTAGTCCCATCTCCTCCATTAAGTTCACTATCGATACTGGCAAAAAATAAAGCGGGAGATATTACAAATTCAGACTTACGATATACGCCTAGTCCAGCGGGATTATTACTTAATGCCCCAAAATCTCCTCCCAAAGATCCCATTGCCCCTCCAACACCAACATTTCGAGCAGTGCCGCTTGGGAATAATTCTGTGTATCTAAGAGATTCTACTGCAGTTTGCCCATTCAAGATACTCCCATACAATCCGAAGATCATTAGACAGATATAAAACTTATTGATTTTCATTCGCTAAATTTTGATATAAAGTTAAAGGATTTGTCCTAAAGTCGGTTCATGAATACTGAAATACCACTAAAAAAAATAGTGGATGAAAACGCAATGTTCCATCCACTATTTAGCTTTATATAATGTATGTTGAGCCTACTCTATTAGTTACGTCTTCTTGAAGATTTACTAGAAGAGCTCTTACTAGATGATCTTCTAGATGGAGAGAAACTTCTTGACTTACTTGAAGAAGATTTTCTCGATGGAGAATAGCTTCTTGACTTGCTAGAAGAAGATTTTCTCGACGGAGAGTAACCTCTTGACTTACTAGAAGATGACTTTCTTGATGGAGAATAACCTCTTGACTTAGAAGAGTTTTTCCCTGTAGCGTTAGAATTTGGTCTTGTAGTCCTGCTATTATTAGACTTCGTTCTGATATTGCTACGACTAGTCTTCCCAGAATTGTAGATTTTAGAACGATCCTGTTTTACAGTAGGTGATGTCGTTCTTGAACTACTACCTCTAGTAGAACTATTTGTGTCTCCACTATTCACACGAGTTCTTGAAGATGTTCTTGCTCCTGCACTTCTAGAGCTTACTCCACCTCCTCTCACACTTTGTCCGCGAGTAGCGTCCGTTGGTGTATCTCTAACCGTTCCGCCTCTAGTGGCAGTTGTTCTACCTGAACCTATAGATCTAGGACCACTGTAGATGTTAGAATTTGTAGCAGAAGCCGCTGAAACATTATTACTATAGTAACCTGGAGGGCAATAAGCACCTGCAAAACCGCTCGCGAAACCAGTATTAAAGTTATTGAATCTGTTGAATCGATTAAAGCTATTAAATCCGTAATACGGGTTGTAAAAAGAATTCGCAAATGCTCCACCTCTGTTGAATCGATTGAATCTGTTAAATCGATTAAACCTGTTGAATCGATTAAATCTGTTAAATCGATTAAAACGGCTCCAGCTATTTACATAACTATTTCCAAAACCTACATAGATACTAGTACCTCCGTATGGATTGCCAAAGAAAGCGTTTCCTCTATTGAAGTAAGGATCATAGTAGTTATAATCCACATAACATGGATCGTAGAAGCCAAAACCTCTATATGGTCTACTGAACCTTCTGATTCTTGAACTATAGTAGTAGTCATAATCATCGTCTTCTTCAAAGTCATAGCTAGCATTGTCATAATTCTCATCATCATAAGAGGATTCCACCTCATCATAAGAATCTACATTGGCCTCTGCTTCATACTGAGAATCTTCAGGATTGTAATAAATGTCGTCGTACTGAGCATTTGCGACCGTGAACGTAGCCATGGCGAAAAGCAAACTTAGGATTGAAATTTTATTGATTTTCATGTCAAATTGATTTAAACAGTAATTCTGTAACTCTCTTAAAGAATACAATGGTAATTTATTACTTTTGATTATAATATTATGTTAATAATAGATTAAAAAAGCATGGAATGTTGTTAAAAACACTTAAAACGCGATTTATAATCTATACTTATGACTTGGAACGGTAAAGATGTCACTAAAAAACAAGGAATACCGTACCAATTTAAGAGTATTTAACTAAAAGTATAAATTATTAACACTCACATAATTAAACACCTCTATATCACTTAAGTTTATGTCAAAAGTTATTACTTCCCGAGAGGAAGACTACTCCAAATGGTATAATGATATTGTAAAAAGAGCTAATATGGCAGATCACTCTGCTGTAAGAGGCTGTATGGTCATAAAACCTTACGGATTTGCTATTTGGGAGAATATGCGGGATCAATTAGACAGCATGTTCAAAGAAACGGGTCATGTCAATGCTAGTTTCCCTTTATTTATCCCCAAAAGCTTTTTGAGCAAAGAAGCTAAGCATGTGGATGGCTTCGCGAAGGAATGTGCAGTGGTTACGCACCACAGATTGATGAACAATCCTGATGGGGAGGGTATTGTAGTAGATCCTGCAGCCAAATTAGAAGAAGAGCTAATAGTGCGCCCCACCAGTGAGACCATTATCTGGAATACCTATAAAGATTGGATCCAATCCTACCGTGACCTGCCCTTATTGATTAATCAATGGGCCAATGTAGTTAGATGGGAGATGAAAACGCGACTCTTTCTTAGAACGGCAGAATTTCACTGGCAAGAAGGGCACACGGCGCACGCTACTTCAAAAGAGGCGGTAGAGGAAACGCTGCAAATGCTCGATGTATACGCCACCTTTGCAGAGGAATATATGGCGATGCCTGTCATCAGAGGAGTAAAAACGGCCAACGAGAGATTTGCAGGTGCAGAAGATACCTATACTATAGAAGCCCTTATGCAAGATGCTAAGGCATTGCAGGCAGGAACGTCTCACTTTTTGGGGCAAAATTTTGCCAAAGCATTTGACGTTAAGTTCGCGAATGAAAACAACAAGGAAGAATTTGTATGGGCTACTAGTTGGGGCGTATCGACCCGTCTGATTGGTGGATTGATTATGACGCACTCTGATGACGAAGGTTTGGTTCTTCCTCCTAAATTAGCTCCTACCCAAGTGATGATCATACCCGTACCTAAGCCTGATGATATTATCAATGCGGCTGTGGATAAGGTAATGGCTGCGCTCAAAGCCAAGGGTATCAGAGTTAAGTATGATGATGATCCCAAAAAGAGACCTGGATTCAAGTTTGCGGAGCACGAAATGCACGGAATTCCTGTACGAATTGCGATAGGAAAAAGAGACCTTGAAAAAAATGTGGTCGAAGTCGCGAGACGAGATACCAAAGAAAAAACGTCTGTACCGATGGATGGCATTGACGGATATATAGAACAGCTACTTGTTGATATCCAACAAAATCTTTTTGATAGAGCTGCAAAGTATAGAGATGAGCGCATCACTCGTGTGGAAACGATGGACGAGTTCAACGCTGTGCTGAATGACAAAGGTGGATTTATATCCGCGCACTGGGATGGCACTTCTGAAACGGAACTCAAGATAAAAGAAATGACCAAGGCTACCATTCGCTGTATTCCACTAGATAATCCAAAGGAAGATGGCCAATGCGTGTTGACAGGTGCTGCATCTACACAAAGAGTACTTTTTGCTAAGGCGTACTAATTAATTCAAAATCAAAATAGTAAGATGAGTTTAGAAAGTAAATTAATGGCCGACTTGAAAGCAGCTATGAAAGCAAAGGATCAAGCTTCTTTGAGAGGAATACGTGCGGTCAAAGCGGAGTTGCTAAAATTCAAAACGAGCGGTACGGGAGATGAACTGAACGAAGAGGCCGAAATAAAGATTTTGCAAAGACTTGTGAAGCAAAGACAAGATTCCCTTTCCATCTTTGAAGAGCAAGGCAGAGAGGATTTGGCCGTTGTGGAAAGAGAAGAAATAGCAGTTATCACTAAATATCTCCCTGCTCAATTAAGCCCAGAAGAACTCAAGTCTAAAGTACAAGAAATCATCACTCAGACTGGGGCGAGCAGTATGAAAGATATGGGCAAAGTAATGGGTATGGCCTCAAAGGCATTCGCCGGCAAAGCGGATGGCAAGTCTATATCTAGTATGGTCAAGCAGTTGCTTTCTTAGGAGCTGTTAGGTATTAGGCGTTAGGTATTAGGACAACAAAAACTAGTACCTAACGGCTATTATTTTTTGATATGCCCGTGCCTCTCAAAATTTATTTCTTTTCCCAATCTCCTCTCTCACCATATTGACATTTTTACTTGCAGACTATTAAAATTTATATAGCAATATTTTGTATGTGTTTTGGGCGCTTGTATCTGGTGATCCGTTTGTATTCACTAAGCTGGTCTCCTATTCATGGACTATCTAGCGCCGTATTCGACTACCGTCTCATCCATCGCTAGCCAGCCATTCATGAGTCGTCCAGCTCAGTTCATATCACTTCTCACCAGAGCGCTTTTTTTAATTATAAATGGTGAATGATAAATGATGAACGCAGCTCTCAATAGAATTATATTATGTCTTGATTATTAGTGGTGAATGATAAGTCTGCTCCGAAAACTCATGAAACCACAAAATGTCTCTTTTGGCGATATTTTCCATTTTTTCAATCCACTGATACTCAAGCATCATTGAATCTCAAAAAGAAAAAATCTCATCCAAAATATTCCATTTTTTGGAATTCGCTAGTTTCCAGAGTGGACTCAATGGTGAATTGTAAATGATCAATGCTTCTCTGGACGTGAGCAATCCTGGGCTACAGGGAACTAGAAAAGCTCAGTAGAAGACTAAACCTAATAGTACTTTTATTTGTAAGTTGACCTTCAATCCAAACGTGTGAGCGGTAGGAAGGGTGCGACCGTAGGAAGCAGTCACGCACAGCCAGACATAGCGGGTAGCGGCGGGACGGGAACGAATGTGGACCCCTGGATGACGCGACTCTTTTTGCTGATTTTTCTTCAGCAAAAAGAGGCACACCCAAATAAAAAAAGAGGATACTTATGATAAGTATCCCCTTAATTTTATTCGATGACGAACATCATATATAGATGCTCTTCATTTTCTGTTTTGTAGAATTAGAATTACTTCTTTAAAGCATCTCTAATCTCAGCTAGTAGTGCTTGGTCTGCTGTAGGACCTGGATCTGGAGCAGCACCCATTGCCTTAACCTTAGCTTTTCCCATCATAAAAAGTACAAATCCGACAATCAAAAGACTAATGATTGTGTTCAACCATGCACCCCATCTTATAGCGTTAGCAGGTTTGTAGTTGGCATCACCTTCTGCACCTACTCCAGGTGAAAGCTCAATAGCCAAATCAGAGAAATCAACTCCCCCTGAGAACTCCCCCACGATTGGCATCATAATGTCATTTACGAAACCATTCACTACAAGACCTACAGCACCCGCTAAGATAACCGCAATCGCAAAGTCAATGACATTTCCAGTCATTATAAAATCCTTAAATTCTTTCCACATAATAATTAAAGTTTAAAAAGTTGGTAAATCAATATTGTTTGATTTTTATGACGACTACCAAAAAGTAATTGTCACACTAGTTTAGAAAATTCTAACCAGTGTTTATTTTTTTTCAGTTCTGGGATTTATTTTAATGTGGCCTTACTTATTTAAGGCATCTCTGATC
>CAYZUW010000086.1:766-13392 GCA_964481325.1 uncultured Saprospiraceae bacterium | reverse complement strand
ATGTATGAGTCTGTTCCGAAAGCTCACGAAACCACAAAATGACTCTTTTGGCGATATTCCTCCTATTTTCAATCACTGATGCTCAGGCATCAGCGCATTTCAAATAAGAAAAATCTCATCCAAAATAATCCATTTTTTGCAATCCGCTAGTTTCCGGAGTAGACTCATATAGAAATATCAATATAATATATATTTAACTAGTCTATAAAGTTTTGCTTTAAAAGCTTCGATATTTCATATTTCGAACTATCAAATCTTCCTTTAAATATTTTCATTTTCTCCGCAGCGAAATCATCAATCTTTTCCTGCATTTCGCGCTGTTCAGCTAGACTTACTGCGCCACTAATCGCCATTGCGATATAAAAAGAATAATAAGATCGAATAATAATCTTGTAACTACCATATTCAATCGTTTCCAAGTCTTGCGACTCAGCTTTGAAAGCATCTTCGACAAAGGATTTAATGGCTGTAAGCATGCCTGCTATTACCTCATCATCCATAGAATTATTATTGGACGCACTCCCTATTAACAAACCCGAATCTCTTTGTATCACATATACTTCCTCGACTGTAGATATTACTGCATCCTTGATTATAAGTTCGCTCTCTTTCACTCCTGTAAAAAAAGAAGTGAAAGTTCTGCCAAATGAGAAACTCGACTTCACAGAATTCTCAATACTATCCTTTAAAGTTGAGATTTGAAGTGCCACGTATTTACTTATCATTTTACCTAGGGAAGGGTAAATTAAGTCTAGTAATTCCTGTTCACTCTGCTTGAGTTTCTTATCAATTAACCCATTAATGATAACTGAGTATTCTGAAGAAAAATTTTCTTTTAAAAATTCAAAATGCTCTACAATTATCGGGTTTACTTTCTCAGATAACTTTTCTTTATCATTAAGAATGGCACGCAGCTCCTCCAATTCATCACGGTCATTGCGAAGAATAATATCTTTCAATTTTTCTAAAGCTACATCGTCTTCTGTTCTGTGCTTCCCTTGTGTCATTTAAGCATTAATCTATTTAGAAGATTTGATTTCTTTTCCAATTCTAGAGAAAATTTTAGCTAAATTTTCTTCGTGGTCTATTTTATCTCTGGTCATCCTACTAATCGCTTTATCTTGACCTTTTATCATTCTATTCTCAAGGTCAACAATTTTCTGCAACATTTCTTCTTTTAAATGTTTCCTATTTTGTTTAATTGTGACTTTCATATCTTTTAAAACACTAGCCACATCCGTCCTCATTTCGTTCATATCATGTTGCAGCATTTTCATCTGCATTTCAATTTTTTCAAATTTATCGCCTAAGAGAATATCACGAATCGTATTAATCTCTCCGATACCCATCTGAGCATTTTTATGTTTTTTATCACCCATTATCAAATTCTTATTCGCTTTTTTAATAAATTTAGGCACTAAAAAGCCTCCTATTTACTCGTTAAATTTCACTTACAAAATCGTATTCAGGCTAAAACGCAATATTTACATCTTGGTTTCGATGTAATATAAATCCAAGCTATCCATTTTGAACAAAACAGATATTCTTCAATTTCATGCCAGCAATATTTCGCCAAGACTGAAATATATCAATCATATAGTTTTTGAGTTGATTCTAGGGCTAAAAGTTGAATATAGCCTTGATTTGGAGCAATTTAAAGGTATAATTGTACCTAAAGTCAATTATACCTTACTAAAGATACATAATTCTCTTAATATCTGCCCCAATTCATTGTTGTTTGAAGACAAAATTTATCCCCAAAACCCACCTTTTTCGAAAAGTGATGATATTCCCATCTTATATCCTAAAATTGATCAGGCGCTATCATTTGATCCCTTAGCTGCTTGTTTTTATATCCTTAGCAGATATGAAGAGTACACAAAGACCGATAGAGATGAGCATCAGCGTTTTCCTGCGAAAGCTTCATTACAATTTGAGCTTGACATTCTTAATGTCCCTATAGTTCAAATTTGGGCAAATATGTTGAAAGAAGCGCTTAAAAAAAAGTTCAAGGATTTACAATTTAAAGAACGCCCATTCCATTTTTTGCCCACCTTCGATATAGACATGGCATGGTCATACAAAGAAAAAGGAATGTATAGATCTATTGGGTCTAGTTTGCAAAGCATTCTTAAGTTTGATTTTCCATCCCTGCAAGAAAGATGGCAAGTTGCTACTGGAACAACAAAAGACCCCTTTGATACCTTTGAATATATCGCAGAGCAAGTAAAAAAGCACAAGCACGCTTCCATATATTTTTTTCTAGTTGGAATACACAGTACTTATGACAAAAACATTTCCCCTAAGAATGAAAACTTCATCCAACTTATTCAGTCTATCGCTTCTAGATACAAAGTAGGGCTGCATCCCTCCTATTATTCAGACAAACATCTAGAAAAAGAAAGAAATACACTACAGGAAATAACCAATTCGCCTATAGAAATAAGTCGTCAGCATTATGTGCGACTACATCTCCCATCGACCTATCGGCATTTATTGAAACACCAAATCTATGCAGATTACAGCATGGGTTATCCTGATCACCTAGGATTCAGAAATGGTTTGGCTATTCCCACACCGTGGTATGATTTAGAGAATGAAGAACAAACTGCTTTGCTTATACACCCTTTCCAAATCATGGATGTCACGCTCAAAAATTATCTGAAAAAATCGCCAGAACAAGCCAATGAGCAAATCCAATCGATTCTAGATACGGTTTGTAGCTATGGTGGAACCTGCATAAGCATATGGCACAATAGTTCTTTTGACAATCAATGGAAGGGGTGGGAAAAAGTTTTTGAAGAAATGCTATCTTACGCAAACAAGATATAGTCTTTATTTTCAATCCTGAGTAAGTTATTCAAATGGTTCACAATTTTCAAAACACAAATTCCATACTCTCTAAGTTTATAGCCGAACTACGTGACATAAATATTCAAAAAGACCGCATGCGTTTTCGGAGAAATTTAGAGCGCATTGGTGAAGTGTTTGCTTACGAGATTAGTCGCACCCTTAGCTATGAAGAAACCGAAACAGAAACACCACTTGGTATCGCCAAAGTGAACACCTGTACTGACAGAATAGTAGTAGCCAATATTCTTCGAGCCGGCATACCAATGCACAATGGTATGCTCCATTATTTTGATCAAGCGGACAGCGCATTTGTGTCTGCGTATCGCCAACATCATAAGGATGGCTCATTTGATATCAATCTACAAAATGTTTCATGCCCCAACCTTCAAGATGTTATCTTGATATTATGCGACCCAATGTTAGCCACCGGAGCCTCTATCGATATAGCTATTAAAAATCTGCTAGAACACGGTAGCCCAAAAAAAATACACATCGCGACAGCCATTGCTTCGCGACCAGGGCTGGACTATATCAGACGCCTGTATGGTGAAGCAACCATATGGGCAGGTGCCATAGACGAAGAGTTGACCACTAAATCCTACATTGTCCCAGGCTTAGGAGACGCGGGTGACCTTAGCTTTGGCCCTAAAGTCCAAGCTTGATTGAAGCGCTCCATAAAACAATAAGATTATATTATCTTGCGCCTTTATAAAAAGAATGGTTCGGTGATTTTTTGAAAAAATAATTATAACATTCTGGTTGTCATATATTTAAAATTCATTGTCGAACCTTAGTAAGAATAAAGCCTTTCAAAATTGAATATGTCAGGGTTAAGTGCCTCATTAATTTTTACTGTGATCGGACTCTATTTTCTGGGTCTATTTTTCATTTCCTACTTCACTGGTAAAAACACAGACCAAGACGCCTTTTTCACGGCTAACAGAAATTCCAAATGGTATCTAGTCGCATTTGGGATGATAGGCGCCTCATTATCAGGGGTTACTTTTATATCTATTCCTGGCGCCGTTGGTGCTTTTCCAGAAGTGTACAGTAGTATTACGGGTGAGGCAACATACAAAAGCAATATCGCATTTTCTTATATGCAGATGGTTTTTGGATACTTTCTTGGCTATATCGTCATAGCTCTAGTCTTGCTTCCACTCTACTACAAGCTACAACTTACCAGCATATACACCTACTTAGAGCAACGATTTGGTACCAATGCTTACAAAATAGGGGCAGCCTACTTTCTATTGTCTCGTATCATAGGAGCCTCCTTCAGATTATACCTGGTCGCTATCGTATTCCAGACTGTATGTAACATGACGCAGATAAGCATACCTTTTTGGGTGACCGTAGCCGTGACCATAGCCTTGATTTGGCTATATACCTTTCGTGGTGGTATCAAGACAATAGTGATTACGGATACACTACAGACACTATTCATGCTAGGAGCGGCAGCTTTTACCGTTTATGCTATATCAGATAAGATGGGTCAGAGCCTAGGAGAAGTCGTACATAGTATTTCTAGCAGCCAATACGGTCAAATATTCTTCTTTGAAAACGGTTGGAGTGACCCCAACAATTTTTTCAAACAGTTTATCAGTGGTGCCTTGATTACCATCGTGATGACAGGCTTAGATCAAGATATGATGCAAAAGAATCTATCTTGCAAAAATCTCCGAGAAGCAAAAATCAACATGGTCAGCTTTGCTACCATTCTCATCTTCGTCAACCTATTATTCCTTGGCTTAGGAGCCTTACTATATATCTATGGAGCGCAGATAGGCTTAGAAATACCCACCATGACCAACGCAGCAGGGGAAGTCAGCCTCAAAACGGATTTGCTGTATCCAGTCATAGCATTGCAGCACCTCAGTCCAGTAGCAGGCATCGCCTTTATTTTAGGCATCATTGCCGCCGCCTACTCGAGTGCGGATTCTGCTTTGACTTCTTTAACCACCTCCTTTTGTGTAGATTTTCTAGGATTCGAAAAAGACAAAAATAACCCTAACAATAAAAAAACCAGACGACTAGTACATCTTGGATTTTCCATTACGCTATTCGTCGTCATTATTCTTTTTCATGCCATCAGTAACGATGCCATCATCAATGACCTATTCAAGATTGCTGGATATACCTATGGTCCTCTGCTAGGTTTATTTGCCTTCGGTATATTCACCACACGGCAGATCAACAACGCCTTGGTGATCCCCATTTGCCTAATGTCTCCAGTATTATCCTACATCCTCAACGAGAATGACTTGTTTATTCCACAGCTGTTCAACACCTCGTTTTCAATAGGTTTTCTTATTATTTTGCTCAATGGAATACTGACTTTTCTAGGCTTATTAGCCATTAGTAGTGATAATTCTTCCAAAACAAGTTAAACATTACAAAAAGTATCCTATTTTTAGAACCAAATCAATTTAAAAACGATACTATTTTATATGGGATTATTTAACAGAAGATCAGGCGGTATACCAAGCAATTGGATAGTACTTAACAAGTTAGAGCAATTAAATGGCATCGTAGAAGCATCTTACGATAAGCCGCAGATTATTTTTAAGGACAGTACTAGTTGCGGTATCAGTGCTAGAGCAAAGGCAGGTTTACAAGAAGATTGGACTCCAATAGAAGATCAGGCTGACCTGCATTACCTAGATTTGTTGAGCTATAGAAACATTTCAAACGAGATTGCGACTTTCACTGGAGTGGTACACCAATCGCCGCAAGTCATTATTTACCATAATGGAAAAGTAGTCGCGGACACCTCGCATCACAACATTAGTGTGCGCTATATACAAGACGTTTTAGACAAGTTATAATTCACAACCTCTTATGGATGGATTCCAGTTCGTCTGGGTCTACCTTATCAAACCAATTAGATAAAGTTTGTTGCGCATTTGCCTTCACCTCTGCATTGACATAAAATGCTAGGGCAGACAAAGCAAAAGCCAGCATGCTCAAGTCATCGGTGTAGCCTACAAAAGGCGTTAGGTCAGGTATGGCATCTATGGGGGACAAGAAATATCCTAGTACCCCTATAATTATTTTCTTCGCCCAGCCCGGAGTCTCTTCCCTGCGATAAGTATAGAATAACAATAAAGCCGAGTAGACCACCTTGATACCAGCGGTTCGAGCAAATTTCTTTAGCTTAATCCAGAAGAGATTATCAGAAAAGAACTTAGAAAATTTTTGAAATGGATTTTTCATTTTTTACAGACTATACCTCTTTAACGCAAAACCGAGATACAAAAGTTCATTTATACTCAACGGATATTTATTTGGGCGTGTCTTCGACCGGGCTCTCCGTTTGTACTCGGCAGTCATTAGCACCATGCTGTATGGGGCTACTTTGTCTCTCCTCGTACCTCGTCTAGCCTGCATTAGCCCCTACATCATTGGCGCCCCTGACTACCTCATATCACTGCGATCCCTCACGCGAGAGAACGAAACGGCACACTGTGCGCTGGAGACGTAATTGGTCTAAGGAGGTCTGGAAGGGTCCTTATACCATTTTTGTTTGAGAACTTCAATAATATTTTGAATTGTAACATCCAATTTCTACGTTGAAAATACTCGTGATAACTCAGGTTATCACTGCGTTTTTCGCCTTGAAATTGAAATCTACCATTCAAAATCTTAAGTGAACTTTCCAAACAGAAATGGTATAGAGACGAAAGGCGACTATAGACCAAACGGCTCTAGTGTGCTGTGTATAGTGTAGAGCTCGGTCGTAGACGCGCCCAATAAATTAATCATATATAAAACCTAACGAGTGGCATCATATCCTTCTCGCAACTGGGGATTGCTCGGAGCGACTTCTAAACCCATACGGAAGTACTTATTAGCAATAGATTTTCCGCCTTGTCTAACACGATAGTGGCTCCCGATTTCATAATAAAAGCCCACTAGTGCAAAGTTGATGTCCTCGTTGTTCCTGTTGTTGAGGTATTGCAGGTATTCATCTATATAAGAAAAATTGGATTTCACTTTGAGCATCTCTAAAAAGCCTGCTAGCAATGATTTGACATCTCGATTGAAATTATACTGTTCCGCCATGACACCTGCCCTGAGGTTAAGTGCAGAGCTATATAAAGGATGTATCTCTACCGCTCGGTCTGCATAATAACGTGCCTCGTTAATCAAAGCTTCTCTGGTTTCTCGTTCGCTCGCAGGAGTTTTGAGGTAGCGATCTTCGTATAGCGCTGTAGCATAAAGTGCATTGGCTCGTGCTGAGTTTTTGGACACCTTGATGGCGTAGGCGTTTAAGCTGAATTTATCTTTCCAAGCCGGTGTTCGCCATATCGTCTTCGCAGTATAGCCTATCATAAATAATGCGAACAAGGCTATTGAAACCATTTTTCCTTTTGAAGCAAATTTGCTTGGCAAATAATGGCCTAAAACCCAGCCCATAAAAAGCACCGTCCCCACAGAGGATACATAGACAAATCGCTCATTCATAAAAGTACCAACAGGAAAAAACACATTTGATGTAATAGACAATGTTGCCACAAAAAAGACGATACAAAAAGAAATGATATGCTTCTTGAAAAATCCCCATATCGCAAATCCTGTCAAAGCAGCATATAATAAAAGGGAGGCTATCGTGCCCCCTTTGGCCCAAGTCATAATCGGAATATGGTAAGGATAATAATCATGCGTCAAGGGATGCGGATAAAACATCAATTTGAAGTAGATACCCAAAGTATAGGTGATGGTCGCAAAACGCTCGTTGACACTCATGCCCTTGAATGGATCGTTGAGCAGGTCCACATCCGTAACACTATCTTCCAAAAAGTGTCCAATGACCTGAAATCTAATAAATAAATAAAGAGCAGTGGCCAGCACACCTGGAATGGCAACCAGTGCTATTTTTTTGAAATCTGTCTTACAAAAATACCAGGCTATAAGAGGTAATATAGCCATGAAAGTAACGGTATTCTCCTTAGTCATGACGCCTATAAAAAATATTATAAAGGTGGGTATAAGCCATAATATCTTATCACTCAACAGATATCTTATCGCATAGTAAGTAGCTCCTAAACAAGTTAAAAGAGTAAGAATTTCATCTCGCCCTTTGACATTGGCTACCACTTCTACGTGAAGTGGATGAGCCGCAAATATCATAGTGGCGATAAAGGCTACGCTGAGAAACTTGCTCCGTCTTGGCGGCTGATTATTATACAAAAAAGCTATGATGCGAAAAAGCAAAAGGCAGTTGAGCGCATACAAAAGTGCATTGATCAGGTGACTCGTTTTTTCACTCTGCCCTAAAACAGCAAACTCTACTGCAAAGCTAGCAATAGACAAAGGACGGTATCGTGCCCCAGCTACTAATTTCTTTTGCTCCCCAAAGTAGCCCTCGAAGCTTTCTGTGCTTAATATTTTCTTTATGCCCGAGAAACCCTCTTTGACGTATGCATTCTCAATGTAGACGATTTTATCGTCAAGGACGTAATCAAAAGAATAAGTACTCACATACAATAGTCCTGAAAAAAGGAAGATAACTAGTGCTGGTAGCCAATTCACTTTCCAGAATGAAGGTCCTTCGCTATTGTATACAGCTAATTTGCTCTTCCACAAAGAGCGCTTACTTTTCTTTTTTTTAGTTGATTTCGCCACTAATTCTTTATCTATGGTTCGGTATTAAATTTTAAATCGCTGACAATCAAAATATTATAACCAATCTTGTAGGTTTTATAATCACTTGACAACCTGAGGTTCACTAAAAGTTGATTTATAATTTTCCGAAAATTACCGAACCATTCTTAATAAAGGAGTCAAATTTAAAAAACAAACGGGTAAAAAATGTAAATAATATCCCTCTGTAAGTGGCAAGCTAATGCAAGATTACTTAACTTGCGTGATATTATTGTTAGAACTATTCTTGTTCTGACATTCTCCCACAAATAGAATACTAGATATTACTTTCATTGGTTGCAACAATGGGAATAATCCAAATAAATTAATTAATAGCACTTTGCGCAAAGTATCACTTATATTATTGTTTATAACTTCTATGTTGTGCAATATGGAAGCACAGCAAAAGTTTGATTGCGATGGTTCTGCCTATATCACAGTGGTTGATGAAAATGAAAACACGTCTCTAATAGAGCTTTCTGTAGGAGACCAAGACATCAGTCAGACAACCTTATTTTCGGGATTCGCCAATAATATTAATGCTATAGGATTTAGCAGATTGGATAGCTTGATATATGGTATCGACCCTGAAGTGCATCAACTATTCAAGGTAGGCTCAGATGGAGTAGTAGAGGTTGTTAAATTTCTACCCTTGAAAGGGAATTTCTTTGCGGGAGACATATCGCCGCAGGGCGATCAATTGGTGCTATTTAATCAAGACTCATTGGCTATTGTCGATATTACTGATGCGGAAATGCCCGTTACTTATGTAGAAATTTCAACTACGACAGATTCATTAGGAGTTTTTACCACTGATATAGCTTTTCATCCAATCACACAAGTGTTGTATGGTTATGATGCGGTGCAGGGAAAGCTAATCACTATAGACATAGCTACTGGATTGGTAGACAATACAAGTTTCCCAAGTCAAAACTTTAATAGTGGAATACCGGCTATGTTTTTTGATGCGCGCGGTGAACTCTATGGTATAGGCACTAATAGTGCATTGCAAGAATCCACCTTATTTCACTTTGACATTGAAACAGGTACTGCTTCGCGTTCTGGTTTTTCTGGAGATTTTGGAGATAGAGATGGTTGCAGTTGTCCATTCACATTGAAATTGTTTCAGAAAAAAAGAAATTCCTTGCTTACGCCTTGTTCTACATTAGAACTTGTCTTGACCATATCTAATCTTACGGGACAAGAATTTTCTGATTATAGTTTGTTTCAATCTTTTCCAGAAGGATATCTGATAGAGGAAATAGTTAGTAACCCTTTTTCTAGTGTAGTCAATTCTGGTGCAGGTACGAATACATTATCCCTTACTGGTATGAATATCCCCAATGGTGTAGACAGTATTGTTATTAATATTCAGATTCCTGAAGACTCTGGAGGCGACATGAATGAGATACAAGCTGAACTGTCGGGTCAAAATAATCTCTCTTTAAATTTGCAAAGTATACTATCTGATGATCTTGACAAAGGAGAAAAGAATGCCAATACAGATATTTTTGTAGAAGAGTTAGGTGATATCTTTACGGGGCTTATCCCCGGTTTTGTAGAGTTGTGTGAAGGCGATACTTTTAGCCTCCAACTGCCTGAAAATCCAGACTTTGAGCTTGTATGGAGGGATAGTTTTTCAGGATTAAATAGAGACTTTACAGAGAGTGGAGATTACATCTTAGACATTTCTAATTCTTGCGGCACGACCAGTGTCGATTTGTCGGTGAGAAATACTGATTTTGCAATAAACTTAGGGGAAGATATCTTTATTGAATTGGGTGAAATTACTTTTTTAGAATCTCACGTTACTAGCTTTAGTCCTGTCGTTGATTACCAATGGCAAACTGTTGCTGGCACTATACCTTGTAGTCAATGCCCATCTATACAAATACAACCAAAAGAAGATACAAAGTATATTTTAGTGGCGGAGAATGAAACGGGCTGTATCACCAGCGATGAGCTTAATGTTTTTGTTCAACGGGAAATATTTGCTCCAAATATTTTCACTCCAAATGGAGATGGTATCAACGATTATTTTTATTTATTTAGTAGCTCTCCGAGTATTAGCATTTTGGAATTGAATGTCTTCGATAGATGGGGCGGCCAAGTTTTTGGTGCTACAAATATCATGACAAATCAAGAGTTAAGTGGATGGGACGGCAGAACCAGAAACAAAATGGCAAATGCTGGCTCCTATGTATGGACTGCGCTAATACAATTACCCAATGGCCGAACGGAACAACTTCAAGGTCAATTTTTCCTAGGTAGATAAAGGGGGCATCTAAACTTATCTCAATCATTTTGCCGGGCACACCATCAGAACGGTGAAATAAATTTTCTATTATTTTTAAAATACTACCTTTGTGCTTCACAATCTGTGGAAAACATGCGATATCTATTTTCATTGTGTCTTTTATTCAGTTTCTATTTAGCGAATGCCCAGCTCAATCTAAGCGTGGGATACACTATCAGTCTTGTCTCTCCAGAAGGCTTAGAACGTGTATTGGATCGCTACAACGAGGAGAGACCTTGGCTTGTGAATGAGATGGGGGATGTCGATTGGCTCAATGGATATAGCATAGGTCTTCGATATAAAGTAGACAGAATTGCATTTGATTTTAAGTGGGAAAATCAAATCAATAGATCTAGCGCAAACGGTACCAACCCAGATACGAATAGTGAATTTGAGCAGACCTTGTTTTTTAGAATCAGCTCTTTTGGCTTTGGTTTGGAAAGTTTCCTTTCAGATAAGATTAGTGTACATGGCAATTTTGAATTCAACAGATTTAGAGTGCGAACAGATATAACAGACGTTACAGAAAGATTTGAGGTACATAATGATTGGAGTACCGGTAGTACTTTCTCTATAGGATACAATTTTATAGGAAATGGTTTGGTTCATGTAAGTCTGCGCCCCTTCTTAACTGTAGGTTGGGAAAACCATTCCTTAGATATGTTGGACCGCAATATAAATCCTGACGTATCTCCAGTAGATGGATTACAGGAGGAATTTTTAAATTTTGGATTGAAGCTTATTTTTTACAACGGTCCTTCGTACTAGAATAAATTGTATCTAAGTATGCAATAAATGGCTCTAAAACCATCTTTCCAATTGATTTTCTTGCCTTCATTGTAGGTTCTACCGTAATAAGAGATTCCTACTTCGTAGATACGAATGTCTTTGATTCGTGCAATTTTTGCAGTGACTTCGGGTTCAAAACCGAATCGGTTTTCCTCTAGCTTTAAGCTTTTTATAATTTCTGCTTTAAACATCTTGTAGCAGGTTTCCATATCTGTAAGATTCAAACCGGAAAATATATTGGATAGGGAGGTAAGAAACTTATTCCCTACTGAATGCCAATAAAAAAGGATCCGATGTGGTTTGCCACCCATAAATCTGCTGCCATAAACTACATCCGCCACCCCATCTAGGAGGGGTTTTAGCAAAATATTATATTCTTTGGGGTCATATTCTAGATCTGCATCTTGCACTACAATATAGTCTCCACTGGCCTCTCGAATCCCAGTATGCAAGGCTGCTCCTTTTCCTTTATTTACATCATGGTGAAATAATCGAATAGGGAAACCGGGATTAGATTTGAGATAAGCCTGCAATTGACTTTTGGTCTCATCGGTAGAAGCGTCATTGACAACAATCACATCTTTTTGTGTATCCGCTAACAACTGGACCTGCTTAATCTTATCCAAAATCAAATGCACTGTTTTTCCTTCATTGTAAACAGGAATAACAACAGATAAGGTTTGAGTGGAATTCATAATTTAGCTTCAATTCGTAATTACACAAGGTATTTTTATTCTAGAAATAAATCTAGTACTACCAAGCTATATTCCACGGCAAAATAACACTCGTTAAGCTTTCAATAATTGATTAATTGTTTTTTCTAAATCTGCCCCTTGTGGATTAATAGCTGCTATTTTTCCTTCTTTGTCCACTAGGTAGATTCTAGGAATTCTAGAGGCGCCATAAAGAGGAGAAAATTGTCTATTCTTATCAACTACTTGATATGGCCATACAAGGCCATCTTTTTCTATAGCGTCGACCCACTTAGCATTATTTGCTCCGCGTTCTAATGCTACATTCATAATAGCAAATTTCTCCTTAT
>CAYZUW010000086.1:0-756 GCA_964481325.1 uncultured Saprospiraceae bacterium | reverse complement strand
TACTTTTTATATAGTTTGACTAGTTTTGGATTTCCATATCGGCGACATGGACCACACCAACTGGCCCAAAAATCTACTAGCACTACTTTACCTTGTAGATCACTAAGGGTCATTAACTTACCCTCAGGATTGGGTAAACTGATATTGGGAGCAACCTGCCCTACTTTCAAAGGACCAGTATCTGCAGTTTTTTTATTATTAGTTTTTAGCATTGAGGTCTTAATCCTATCATCATAGTGGGCTACTAACCTAGAGCTTGGATCCATTGTTTTCAAATTATTAAGCGCTTTGAGATGGATTCCATAAGTTTGTCCACCATATACTAGGCTTCTACTCGTCATAAAACTTTGCACATAGGGTTGCGATGTGGTAAGTACCATTTCATTATAATCCTTAAGGGTTAAACTAGTCGTTTTATATTTTTTATAATAATCTTGCAAAATCTGAGAGGATTCTGAGCCTGTAACCACATAATCACCTTGTATTGGGTTATCTGCAATAGCGTTTATAACCAACTCACTATCTTCTTCGCCCGCATAAACAAAAGGATATATACTAGAGTTGTGCTGCAAAATATAGGCGGCTTTAGTTGCATTGGGTAATTCAAATTTGTAAACGCCATTATCATCTAAAGTGATGGTTTCTAATTGTATAGCGTTCCCATCATATCGTTGTAAAGAAATTTCTCCTGCACCTCCTGTAAGCTTCCCACTTACTCTGAATCCATTTTCTACTTTTGATTCGGAGCAGGAAAAT
>CAYZUW010000085.1:0-13396 GCA_964481325.1 uncultured Saprospiraceae bacterium | reverse complement strand
GACGACACGACGCCCCCGACGCAAGGTCGGGGTGGCGGCACTCCCAAAAACAAAAAATAGTATTACTTCATAAGCGTAACATCCCCTTCGAAAAATGCTGTGCTGCCATCAATAAACTCCACGGTAGCAAGGTAGACAAATACACCCGGATTGTGCGCTTCACCTCGGAAATCGCCTTTCCAGCCAAACGCTTCGGTATTAGGGGGAAAATCAAAATTGGCGAATACTTCGTTTCCCCATCTATCGTAGATGCGCAACTCACTTATAATCGGACTAAATCTAGAATCTGAATACAAGGTGAAAACGTCATTGATGCCATCTCCATTCGGTGAAAAGGCATTAGGTATATATATGGTCTGATCGTTATCTACGTTGATTACGATCTGGTCCGTGTTTTCGCATCCGTTTTCGTCAAGGACAAAAATCGTAAAGGTGTCTGACTCGGAGGGAAAGAAAGTCTGTACTAAGCAATCCTCACAGTCAGTATCCAAATTTGTAGACCAAATAATTTCATTGATATCTTCTATATCTAGATTTAACGCCGCTTGAATCGACACGGGGTCTCCTAGATCAACTGAGATGTCTTCTCCCAAATTCACCTCTACCGCTGTTGGCATATTGAGCGCAAATTCTCCTTCAATGGTACAACCGTTGGCGTCTATAACCAGCGAACTATATTCTCCTTGTGCCAAGTCTAAAAATATATTTTCGGATTGGGTATCGGAGTCATTGAGTGAATACAGATAAGGCGGAACACCACCCGAAGAAGATATAGTCACTAGACCGCTTTGGTCATCGTCGCAGGTAAGGTCTATAGGATCAGGATCTAGTACTAAGGCACTAGGCTCGTTGAGTTCCACTAGAGTCGTGTCGATGCAGTTGTTAGCATCCGTAAGCGTGACACTATAAATACCTGCGCTTAGGTTTTGTATCTCTTCGCTGGTCTCTCCTGTGGACCATAAATAAGTATAAGGTGCTGTACCGCCAATACCGTTTACACTCGCTGCACCAGTAGTCCCGCCAAAGCAATCTATATTGAATCCTGAAGCATTGAGTGGAGCTACTGCTATTACATCTGGTTCTTCTAATACCAAAATCTCAGCATTGCTATTTGTGATGTTGCCATTGTCGTCAATCACTTCGATAGAGTAGCTACCTGGTGGTAAGTCTCCAATAATAAAACTACCGAGCTCAGGCTGAATAATACTACCATCTTGTGCTCCTGTCCAATTGATCGTAAAAGGGGCTGTACCTTCCAATATTTCTACATTCAATAGTCCGAGCGTTTCCATACATGGTATCGTCGAACCTGCAAGGGCAACTATCACAGAACACTCAGAGGCCGGAGAAAGAATAGTATTAATTACTATCGTACTATCACAACCAAAAGAGTTGCTTAGGGTAAGAATCTCTTGTCCAACTTCTTCTTCAATGCAGGTGAATCGTTCTTGCATACTCATAGTATGCGCTCTAACTAACAAGTGGGTTACAATGGTACTATCGCATCCATCGGCAGTCGTGAAGGTATCGAAGTAGGTCCCAGGATCGGAATAAGAAGAAGTCCCTATTTCATAGATTTCGCCTTCGCATATTTCTTGGTCAAATTCGAATTCAAACACTTCGAGGATGGTCAAGTCTAAGTTTATTATACTATCGCAACCATCTACATTCATCAAGGCCTGGCTGTATTGTCCTTCCTCGTTTAATTCTTCGTTTCCAAAAGCATAGGTTTCTCCAGCACAAATGCTTGTCTCTAAAGACACATCACTTGAGACAGCCTGAACAAGGTCAAGTGACACTAAACTGTCGCAACCATTAGATGCCAATAGCAATACTTCGTAAAATCCTGTCTCTGAAAATACTTGGGTACCAATTTCCACTTCTTCGCCTTCGCAAATACTCTCCGAGAGATTTGTCTCGAAGCGATCTGCAATAGAGAGCGTAAGCATCACCGTACTATCGCAACCAGAGGTGGTCAATAAGTTTTGAGTGTACTCTCCTTCTTCCGTAAGCTCGTCGCCATCAAAGGCGAATGAACTACCAATACAAATCGTCTCACTTATATTGGTGGTTTGATTATCATTGACCACAAGATCAAGTGTCAAAAGAGAATCGCAACCGTTTATGGTCTGTAAGCGCACTTCATGAATTCCCGTAGTAGAAAAAGTTTGTCCTGCAAAATCGAATGTTTCCGATGCGCATATTTGAGCCTGTTCTACCAATTCAAAATTTGGATGCACGACTAGGTCTAATGCAATAGTACTATCACAACCATTTTGCCCTTCTATAAATAATTCAATCTCCTCTGTTTCCGAATATTCAACACCTCTAAAGCTAAAGCTTTCTCCTTCACAAATAGACTCAGACAACTCTATTGAAAAGTTAGGCGTAATGCTAAGTTCGACAGTAAGTATACTATCGCAACCATTGGCAGCTGTAAACTCCGCTGTATATTCTCCTGACTCTGTGTAAATCTCTCCTCCTAGTTCAAAACTAGTACCTTCGCAGATAGACACGGCAATCCTATTTTCTATATTGGGCGTTACAGTTAAATCAAGGAAAATGATACTATCACAATTGTTGGCTGTGAGCAAATTTTGTTCATACATTCCTGAGCTAGTCAAAGTATTTGGTCCAAAAATAAAGGACTCGCCTTCACAAATTTCCCTATCGATATTCGTTTCTATTCTATCTGAGACTTGTATTGAAATTGTAAGGACAGAATCACAACCGTTCACCGTACTCAAGTCTTGCATAAATACGCCTGACTCGGAATAAGAAATGCCGTTGAGTTCGAAGATTTCTCCACTACAAAGGCTTGCTTCGATATTAGTTTCTGCCATTTCATTCACTTTCAGATCAATGGTATATATGCTATCACATCCGTTAAAGGTGAGATAAGAAACGGTATACATCCCAGTTACATCATAGACCTGACCGTCAAATAAATATTCCTCTCCTTCGCAAATACTCTGTTCGATTGTTTCTTCAAAGGCGGGATGTACCGTGAGGTCAAAGACTACTGTACTATCGCAACCTTTTTCAGATAATAGTGAAAATTCAACTAATTCTGTTTCTGTGTATACTATACCATTGAAAGTAATTTCTTCTCCAGCACAAATTTCTTCAGTAAAGATTTGGTCCGAGCTCTCGTCTACTTCAAGAATTAGCGTGATGATACTATCACAACCGTTATTTGCCATTAAAGTCAAATCAAATGTCCCTGTTTCCGAAAAAATAGATCCGTCAATAACGATCTCCTCTCCTTCGCAAATAGATTCTTGGACAACTGAATTAAAAGAAGGTAAAAAATGTACGGTAGCTTCTTCGCACAACTCTCTATCTAAATCAAGACAAATACGATACACCAGGGAATCCGCTTGGCTTGGATTATCAGACTGGTACAATACAGAACCAGATTGTTCATTGTATGAAATAGAACCATTGTTAGGCTCTTCTACTATTGCAAAACTAGAGTTGTCTATATCCGCAAAGGAGTGTGTATCATTAATAAGGATTTCTATCGAATCATCTCCTGTGATGCAAATTTCATCATCTTGTGGAGAAAGTGTAGGAAAAGGAGGTACAGAACAAGGGCAGGATGCGCCATCGTTGGTAGAAGAACTAGGTCCAGTTAAAAGTAAAGTAGACACATTTGTTTGTATATCTATGTCGAAAATATTTCCTGATGCGTTATTCGAAACATATAATGCACCATTGACATCCGTGAATGCCCCTCCATAGCCACCTGAAGGAGATAGATCACCAGTCAAATCATTAGCCGTTACCACTAGGGTAGCTGGATCAAAAGAATACAATTTGCCGTCATTGCCCACTCCATAAAACTTCTCTTCACATTCTATGTAGGCCCAATCTGCAGCACCAAATTTCTCATTGGAGGCTATTGTCAATCGTTCCACGGCGAGGGTTGTAACGTCTACTTTAGAAATCACATCATTCCCAACACCTGTCAAATAATAATTGCCATCATTATCGAAACCTCCTGTCGCTGCTCCATTTATATCTATCTCTCCTAAATCTGTGTATGAACCATCAAAAGTAAATCGTATCAATCTATTACCAGGTCTAGTAACAGTGTAAAGAAAATTATCTTTAATGTTATAACCCGTCCCATTAACTTTAAAACCAAAAACAGAAATCTGTGTGAAACTAAGAGAGGTTCCGTCATAAGCATTTCGAACAAATTTGCCGTCTGCATCAGTCGTTTGGTAGAAACCTGCTTCACAATCTACACCTTCACATGTGTCCCCTGGTTCACTTTTATTTATTTTAGCCATGAGTGTACTCATCGAATACATGTCAATCGTAAAAAAGGAGGTAAATATCGTATGTAATATAACAAGAGACAATATTCTTCCATAGCGGATATGCCAATCTCGTTTCATAGTTTATGTGTGTTTTGCTGTTGCAAAAGTAAAAATATTACATAACTAATTTAGAAAGGTGGTTAATAATATAGAAAATAGTAGGCATAGCTACAAATCAAGCATTCCCAAACTCGGCAAGTTTTTCACATGATGATACCTCAAAGTAGTTTTGATACACTCAGATAATTCTTTTTTAGGCACTTTATCATTCATTTGGAAAATGATCGCTCTATTATTTTGGTATTGAAATAGATCTCCGTGCACTTTTTTAAAAGTCTCTACTAACTTACTCGTACATTTAAAATATACAGCATATTGGTCAGGCGCTTTGGCTTTCCAATCCATACGCAAGGTACTCCCCTTCTTAACTAGATAGCTAGGTTCTCCCCATTTCAATGTTTCTTCTATCTCAGAGAGGCCTTCCGTCTTTTTGGCAGTGTCTAAAATCAATTTTCGGATAGCATTTAATTTTTTTTGTACCCGTGGAGGATAAGAGGATATTTTTTCAGCGACGGAAGGGTTGGAGTTTATTTTTAATGATTTATCCATAAGATGAATAAGCTAGATATTTAGCTTCAATGAAGATAATCAAATTTACAATTTTTCATTGAATTCTCACTTCAGAGGTAAAATAAAAAACATCATATAACGTTCTTATCGGTAGGAAACAAAACCACAATACCTTAAGAAAAGATGATCAAACCAATAGTTTTCTTTCTTCTACTCTTTTCTATAAGCAATCTAAACGGTCAAGATCAATCACCGTCTAATAATAAATTTTTCACCGAAATCTATCAAAAAGGAGAAGAAGCGCTCTTGAATGGCGATGCCAAAAAAGCCATACAGCATTTTCAAAAAGCACTAAAAATACAACCTGAACTCTATGCTGCAAATCGAGCACTTGGAGTTAGCTATGAACTTAATGAAGAGTACAAAAAAGCGATAGATGAATACGAAACTGTTATACAAAACAAACCGAAGTTTTCAAGAGTCTTGTATTATGAAATAGCGCAGGCGAATTTCAGGATAGGAAATTATGAACAAGCCTATTCTTATTTTGTAAAATTTGATTCTCTACAATCCATCGACATAGGTGAATTTGGCCTTAATGGAGAAAAGGAAAGAGCTTACGAAATCGAATATATTCAAAAAACGCCGCGCAATATAAATGTCTGCAAAGTTGCTATAGACCAATCCAAATACGCCGCCATTACCAGCATCCAAAATCTAGGACCTCAAATAAATAGCAATTCGGATGAGTACTTTCCGTATCTTATGAACGACCAAAAAACCCTCTACTACACTTCTAGTCCAAATAGGTTTTCGGATGAGAATTTATTTCGTTCGGATTTTAAAGAGAATAGTTGGTCTAGAGGACAGGCATTAGAGGGCATTTTCAATACGAATTCACGTGAAGGTATGTCAACTTTCACAAAAGACGGATACCATATGTATTTCACGGCCTGTAACAGAAGAAACGTTATGGGCAATTGCGATATTCAGGTCGCCCATTTATTTTCAGACAGCATAAGAAGTGTGGAGACAATAAAGGGATACAGCAATTCTGAAAAATGGGAGTCACAAGCTTCCATTAGCTGTGATGGTAGTATCCTATATTTTGCTAGTAATCGAAGTGGTGGATTGGGCGGAACGGATATTTGGTATAGTCATAGACAAGAAGATGGGACCTGGTCAGATGCTATTAATGCTGGCAACAAGATCAATACAAGTCTTGATGAAGAAGCACCTTTCATCACAAATGATGGAAGCACTTTATACTTCTCTTCTACAGGACATCTTGGATTAGGAGAACAAGATCTTTTTTTGAGTCGACTAGAAAACGACAATTCATGGGGAGATCCTATAAATTTAGGGGCCCCTATAAATACAGGACATAGAGAACTAGGGTTCTTTCTATCTGCAGATGGCAAAACGGGTTACTTCTCCTCCAATAGGCCTCAGGGATTAGGAGGTATGGATATATATAATTTTGAGCTCCCTGACCATCTATACACTAGCCCTATCACCTATGTAGAAGGATATGTAAAAGACAGCATCACAAATAAGCCCCTTCAAGTAAAAATCAACTTAAATGACAATAGGACTATTACAACGGATAGCCTTGGTAGGTTTTTTATATGCTATCCTGCGAAAAACAAATTTGATGTTGCTATCTCAAAAGAACATTACAAAAAATATAGGAAGAAAAATATTATCCCGGAATGGGATAACAAAAGCTTCTATCCTCTTCTGTTTTTACTAAATCCTATAGAAGTCAAAACGGAGGAAGCTGTCGTATCAAAAATAAAAAAAGTAAAACCCCAAGACATTGATGCAGTTGTCTATTTTGATTTTGACAAGCATAACATTACAGAAAAGGCAAATGCCACACTTATCAATTTATTGAGTAAAGCGAGAGGTCAGAATATAAATACGATTAGCATAAAAGGGTATTGTGACAAATCAGGTAGTGATGCTTATAATTTTGCTTTGTCTATGAGACGAGCTAATGCTATTGCATCTTATCTACATCAATATGATCTTGCTCCTTCCAATATAAGTATTGAAGGATTAGGCGAAGTGGATGTCAGGACTGTTGACCATCTTGACAGAAGAGTAGAAATAAAAATAATCTTGGAAGAGGAAGATATCTCTAACAATTAAATATTTACTGGATATCCTTAAAGTTATCCTCAAAATATCTAGTCCACTCCCCATCTGTTAACTTTTTTCCATATTCTTGAAAAGTATCCTTGGAGGTGCGGCTAAAAACAAATCTATTGGTTTCACTGGCAGCGACAACAAATTTTCCATCCTTTAGTGATGCTGGTGATTTTCGCACTCCTCTTTCTGAATAGGGATTATAAACGTATTGAGCTGACTCCTCATCGTAATAGATAATCGTATGGAGTTGTAGTAATTTTGATTGTAACTCTATCACAATTATATGCTTATTCAAATCATAGCTTATTTTTTGAAAAGCAGGTACCTCATTATCAACTTGCCCATCTTTGTAGACTTTAGAAGTCCTTACCCAATCTCCTACCATAAAGCTTAAGGCTTCCATTTTTTCTATTTTGGTCGTCGACTGCCCTAGCAAGGTTGTTTGGCAAAAGAAAAACAAGCTTACTAAAAGGTAGATAATTCGATCTTGTGGCATATTCATATTTTGCAAAATTAATTTATAATATAATACTCACGTTTAAAGGTAAATAAATTTACTGCTTAATTAGGATCATTAAAACAGAGTACTGTTTATTAAACATCAGCTACCAAAATTTTTATCTTAATCTTACAAAAAGCAATCGCGTAGCGCCGCAGGCGTGGAGCTCGACAAACCGGAGGTGCGTAGAAGTGAGTAGTGGAAGTGGCATCCCTTTTTTTGCGGGCGGATAGAGACACAAAATCTTGTGTTTCCTGCGCGGGAGGAAAAAAGGGATATAACGGACGGTACGACGCCCTGAAAGTGGCGGCACTCCCAAATAGAAAATATTTAGAAACACAAATTACTTCACTAAGGTAACATCCCCTTTGAAGAATGCCGTGGAGCCATCTAAAAATTTCACTGTAGCATGGAAGACGAATACACCTGGATTATATGCCTCGCCGCGGAAATCTCCATTCCAACCAAATTCATCGGCATTAGGCGGAAAATCAAAATTGACGAATACTTCAGTGCCCCATCTATCATAAATGTGCAACTCACTAATTATCGGGCTAAATCTAGATTCTGAATACAAAGTAAAAACATCATTGATGCCATCTCCATTCGGTGAAAATGCATTGGGTACATAGATGGTCTGATCTGTATCTACATTAATCACTATCTCGTCAATATGCTCGCATCCGTTCACATCAACGACAAGGATAGAATAGATGCCCGACTCTGAAGGAAAGAAGGTCTGAACTAAGCAATCGTCACAATCGGTATCCAAATTGGGGGACCAAATAATTTCGCTTATATCTTCTATATCTAGATTCAAAGCCGCTTGAATCGACACGGGATCTCCGAGCTCAACAGAGATGTCTTCGCCCAAATTCACCTCTACTGCGGTTGGCATATTGAGTGTAAACTCTCCTTCAATGGTACAGCCGTTGGCGTCCACAACCAGTGAATTATAATCTCCTTGTGCCAAGTCTAAGAACACATTTTCGGATTGGACGTCGGAGTCGTTGAGTGAATACATATAGGGTGCTACCCCTCCTGATGAGGATATAGTCACTACTCCACTTTGTGCATCGTCGCAGGTAAGGTCTATAGGATCTAGATCTAGTACTAAGGCAGTAGGCTCGTTGATTTCCACTAGGGTGGTGTCGATGCAGTTGTTAGCATCCGTAAGCGTGACACTATAAATACCTGCGCTTAGGTTTTGTATCTCTTCGCTGGTCTCTCCTGTGGACCATAAATAAGTATAAGGTGCTGTACCGCCAATACCGTTTACACTCGCTGCACCAGTAGTCCCGCCAAAGCAATCTATATTGAATCCTGAAGCATTGAGTGGAGCTACTGCTATTACGTCTGGTACATCAAATTCTAAAATATCGGAACTACTATCCGTACTATTCCCATTGGCGTCAATCACATCGATAAAATAGGTACCTGGAGGTAAATCTTTAATGGTAAAAGCACCGAGTTCGGACTGAGTGGTGTTGCCATCTTGTGGCCCTGTCCAATTGACCGTAAAAGGAGGCGTACCTACTAATATTTCTACATTTAATAAGCCTAATTCCTCCATACAAGGAATCGTCATACCTGTAAGGGCTACCACAACAGAACATTCAGAGGCTGGAGATAGACTCGTAGTAATCACTACGGTACTATCACAACCGAAAGAGTTGCTTAAGATAAGGGTCTCCTGTCCAACTTCTTCTTCAATGCAAGTAAATAGTTCTTGCTCACTCATAGTGTGTGCTCTAACTACCAAGTGGGTTACAATGGTGCTATCGCATCCATCCGCAGTTGAGAAAGTATCAAAGTAGGTCCCAGCATCAGAATAAGAAGAACTCCCTATTTCATAGCTTTCGCCATCGCATATTTCTTGGTCAAATTCGAATTCGAATACTTCTAAGATGGTCAAGTCTAGGCTTACTATACTGTCGCAGCCGTTAACATTCATCAAGGCTTGGCTGTATTGTCCTTCCTCGTCTAATTCTTCGCTTCCAAAAGTATAGGTTTCTCCTTCACAAATGCGAGCTTCTAAAGACACGTCGCTTGGGAAAAACTGAACCAAGTCTAGTGACACCAAACTGTCGCAACCATTAGAAGCCAGTAGTAAGACCTCATAAAATCCTGTCTCCGTAAATACTTCTGAGCCAATTTCCACTTCTTCCCCTTCACATATATGCTCCGAGAGATTTGTCTCGAAGCGATCTGCTAGGCTAAGGTTTAATACTACCGTACTATCACAGCCAGCGCTAGTGATTAAGTTTTGAGTATACTCCCCTTCTTCCGTAAGCTCGTCGCCACCAAAAATGAATGCGCTTCCAAAACAAATCGTTTCACTTAGATTCGTGGCTTGGGTATCGCTTACAAATAAATCTAGAATCAAAATAGAATCGCAACCGTTGATGGTCTGTAAGCGCACTTCATGAATACCTGTAGTGGTAAAAGCTTGTCCTGCGAAATCGAATGTTTCGGAGGCACATATCTGAGCTTGTTCTACAATTTCATAATTTGAGTGCACCACTAGGTCTAAAACTACAGTGCTATCGCAGCCTTGTGTAGTGTTGAAATTATTGGTAAAGACCCCTGTCGTGGTGTATACTTCTGTACCCACTGTGACTTCTTCGCCTTCACATATTTCTTGGTTAAGATTAACCAACTCATTTCTATTTTCAGTTAAGTCTAGAATCACTAAGCTGTCACAACCAGCTACTGTGGAGAAAATAACTTCATAAGTCCCCCCTTCTGTAAATACTTCCGTTCCTACTTGGACTTGCTCTCCTTCGCAAATGGTCTCCTCTAGCGAAATCACAAACTCAGGGTTGACTTTTAGGTCTATAGTGACTGTACTATCACACCCATTCGTCGTGAACAAATTTTGTTCAAAAATGCCTTCTTCTGTATACGTAATACCTCCTATTGTGAATTCTTCGCCTTCACAAATGCTTGTACTGATTAATTCTGTTGATACAGCAAATTGTTGTATAGACAAATTGATAATACTATCACAGCCAGCTTCTCCTTCTACGAATAATTCAAAATCGCCAGCGTCTGTATATTCCACTCCTCTAAAGAAGAAGCTTTCTCCTTCGCATATTGACTCCGATAAGTCTAAAGTGAAATTAGGTGCAATACTCAGTTCAACAGTGACAGTGCTATCACAATTATTAGCAGCCGTAAACTGAGCTGTATATTGTCCTTCTTCAGTATATGTCATGCCTCCTAGTTCAAAACTGGAGCCTTCGCAGATGGCTACAGAAAAATTGTTTTCTACATTTTGGAGTACTCTAAGATCAAGAATGATCGTACTATCACAATTATTTGAGGTGAGTAAATTTTGCTCATAGACACCAGTAGTGGACAATGTATTTGGGCCAAAAACAAAGGAGTCCCCTTCACAAATTTCTTGTTCCATATTGATGGTAATCGTTTCACTAACGGTAAGTGCTAGATTGATTATACTATCGCAGTTATTGGATGTCAAAAATTGACTGACATAGTCACCAGTCTCTGTAAATTCCTCGTTCCCTATCATAAATGATTCTCCCTCGCAAATAAATGCTTCGATGTTCTCTTCAAATACATCATTGACCAGCAAGTTCAAAAACAGGGTGCTATCGCATCCGTTGGCAGCAGTATAATTTAGTTCGTAGGTTCCACTAGCGTCAAACTCGGTCCCGTCAGGAAGCGTAAAAATTTCACTAGCGCATATTTCTTCCGCCAATTGAGCTATAGGGTTTTCTAAAACATCAACACGGACACTCAAGGTGGAGTCGCAGCCATTGGACGCTTGTAATATCAACTCATAGTCTCCAGATTCTGACAAAACAGTGCCATCTTCAAAACTCAGTTCTTCCCCTTCACAGATACGTCTACTGATACTAGCTTCTACATTATCAGCCACCTCTAAAGTTAGTGTAATCAATGAATCGCAGCCATTCACTGTAGTTAAGTCTTGTGTGAATATTCCAGATTCTGAATAAGCAATACCATTGAGCTCAAACACTTCCCCACCGCAGAGGCTACCTTCGATATTCGTTTCGACATTTTCGTTCACAAGTAGGTCGATGGTATATATACTATCACAACCATTGACCGTAAGATAGGAGATCGTATATATCCCCGTTGTATCAAAGACTTGCCCATCAAATATATATTCCTCTCCTAGGCAAATGCTCTGTTGTAGAAATTCCTCAAATACTGGATGTACGGTGAGATCTAGCACTACAGTACTATCACAGCCGCTAGTAGTCATAAAATCAAATTCAAAAACTCCAGACTCGGTGTACACCTCATCATTGAATGTAAACTCTTCTTCCGCGCAAAATTCTTCTGTGAAAATTTGATCTGCCGCCCCATCGACCTCTAACACAAGGGTGATAATACTATCGCAACCATTACTAGCGATATAAGTCAAATCAAAGCTTCCCTCTTCGGTAAAGCTAAATCCATCCACAATGAATTCTTCTCCATCACAAATTGTTCCTTCTATAACGGAGCTAAAACTCGGCTGATAACGCACGGTGGCTTCTTCACAAAATTCAACTTGTAGGTCAAGACAAACTCTATACACGAATGAATCAGGCTGACTTGGGTCATTAGACAAGTAAAACACCGACCCTGAACTTTGGGTATATAAAATAGTACCGTTAGTAGGTTGTTGTACTATTTCAAAACTGGAATTATCAATATCCGCAAAGGAGTGATTATCATTGAGAAAAATCTGTACTGACTCATCGTCTGTTATACAAATTTCATCGTCTTGCGGTGATAAGGTTGGAAAAGGAGGTACCGAACAGGGACAAGAAGTACCGTCGTTTGTACCAGAAGGAGGACCATTCAATAAGAAAGTAGATACTCCATTGGTAACGTCTATACTATATATGTTTCCCGTATTGTTATTGGACACGTACAAGGCACCTGTAATATCTGTGAAGGCCGCTCCATAAAAACCAGTAGCTACATCACCAGTCAAAATAATAGTTGTAACCGTAGCTGTATTAGGGTCAAAAGAGTACAACAAATTATTATTACCAACTCCATATAATTTATCTTCACATTCAACATATACCCAGTCAGCGGGTCTAAAATTTGGTCCTTGTGCAATAGGTATTATCTCCACTTCCAATGTATTCACATCTATTCTATAAATATTAGGTCTATCAATTCCTGTTACATAATAATTACCATCATTATCGAAGCTACCTACAACTACCGTCTCTGGCAATGAAAGAATTCCTAAGCTAGTCCAGCTACCGTCTGAAGAAAACCGAATAAGTCTTCTGGTATCTCTAGCAATCGTATATAGATAATTATCTACAATGTTAAAAGCAGTTGCATTTACAGTAAATCCAAAAACAGAAATCACGGTGAAATCTAATGTAAAATTATCGTATTCATAGCGAACCAATTTACCATCATTATCTATAGTTTGAAAAAATCCGGCTTCACAATTAACTGCTTCACACGTTTCGCCAGGACCAATACTTGGCGCAGGAAGAAAAAAACCTTTTAAATTAGTTGCATTTGCTAAACTAAGGGTAATACAAAAACTTAATATTAAGGTACACTTAAAAGAAGGAATTCTTAAGTTATAGTGTGCAAATTGGTTGGTATTCATAGTAAATTGCTCTTAGTCTCAATATAAAAAATTTATTGGAATAAGCTCAGCATTAATCAGGAAAACATTGATTAATTGCGCTTAGGAAGAATATTGATTTAAATAGAGAAAATAGTTGATATGATTCAAATATTTGTTTTGCATACACCATTCAGATAATCGACATTTATCTCTTCCCAATCTTTACGATAAAACTTTACATTATTCTCTGCAAAAGCCTGTTCA
>CAYZUW010000084.1:2704-13434 GCA_964481325.1 uncultured Saprospiraceae bacterium | reverse complement strand
TCGACCTAAGTGGCGTACCTATTGCTATATATTTTAGATCAAAGAGTAAATAAAGAGATTTATGCCATTTATAGAAACTAAGCTCAAAGGGGCCATCATCATTGAGCCAAAAGTGTTTGCAGATCACCGTGGTTATTTTTTTGAAAACTACAATAAAAAGCATTTTGTAGACAATGGTATCACGGCCGATTTTGTACAAGACAATGAGTCTTTCTCTAGTAAAGGTACATTGCGTGGACTGCATTATCAGACAGGCGAGCACGCCCAAGCTAAATTGGTAAGAGTCATCAAAGGCCGTGTACTCGATGTAGCGGTTGACCTTCGCGAAGATTCATCAACTTATGGCCAACATGTTTCTGTAGAGCTGTCCGAAGAAAATAAAAAATTATTTTTTGTGCCTCGTGGATTTGGCCATGGCTTCGTGGTTTTATCTGAGACGGCGATATTTTCGTATAAGTGCGACAATTTTTACAACAAGCCTTCTGAAGGCGGAGTGATATACAATGACCCTACATTAAATATTGATTGGGGTATCGATCACAAGGACATGATTCTATCCGAAAAGGATACCGTGCTTCCAACTTTTGGTACGCACAAAAAGGCAATTTAAGCCAAACATTTTTTTGCAAAGTAAAAATATTAAAACACATGATTCTTGTCACAGGTGCAAATGGCCAAGTAGGTTCAGAATTGAAATATCTATCTTCTGCTTATCCATTTGAATTTATATTTGCAGGTTCCAAGGAACTGGATATCACTGACAATGACGCAGTCTTTAACTTCTTCAATAAAAACGAAATTACCTATGTCATCAATTGCGCGGCCTATACCGCAGTGGACAAGGCAGAAGAAGATAAAGAAAACGCCACCGCGGTCAATGTAACTGGCCCAAAGCATCTAGCGCAAGCATGTACCCTACGCAATATACCATTGGTGCATATCTCCACAGATTATGTATACCACAATAGTCAAAATACGCCATTTCTAGAAGGCGACCAAACCAATCCACAAGGTGTCTATGCAGCTACCAAATTAGAAGGGGAGGAGATCATCAAGATGATACATCCGCGCACTATGATCATTCGCACTTCATGGGTCTATTCTACTTTTGGAAACAACTTTGTCAAGACGATGCTGCGCCTAGGTGCTGATCGAGATGAGCTCAATATTATTTTTGATCAGATCGGTTCCCCGACCTATGCAAGAGATTTAGCGAAGGGTATCTTAGATATTTTGCTCAGATTATCTAACGGTGACGTACCTGATACGACATTCAATGCGACCTACCATTATAGCAACGAAGGCGTTTGCAGTTGGTACGATTTCGCAAAGGCCATTTTCGAGATGAAGGACATCGAGTGCAAGGTCCAGCCCATCGTCACTGCCCAATACCCGACGCCAGCCAAGCGTCCTCACTTTAGCTTACTCAACAAAACCAAGATCAAAGAAGCCTTTGGTTTGAAGGTACCTTACTGGAGAGATAGTTTGTCTGATATGTTGAAGGAACTGGCGTAGTCAATTATCAATGTGCAATTTTCAATGGGATTAAGAAGTTGCCGTTTACTTATTACTAGGTATAGGGTATGAATGGTTCGGTAATTTTTGGAAAATTACAAATCGGCCAGCAGAAAGTGCCTGGTTGGCAGATGCTTAAAGAGATAGTGCTCATAGCTGTAATATATTGGTTGTCAGCGATTTATAATTTAATTACCGAACCATTGGGGTATGCGAAGTTGTTTATTTGTACAGTGCTATGGTCCATTATTGTCAGTGAAAATTGGTCATTGAACATTATTCATTGAAAATTGATCATTGATTAATAAAAATTGGTCATTGATAATTGAACATTGAAGGATTGAAAATTGACTAAGTGGGCGCTTTCATCCGGTGATCCGTTTGTATTCAGAGCACTAGACTCCTATTCAGGCAGCGGCTAGAAATGTATTCGCTCATCCGCTCATCCATCTCTAGCCACGCCTTCATTAGTCGTCTAGCACACTTCATATCACTTCTCCCCGGAGCGCAAAAAATATCCTTTTTTGTTGATTACTTTAAAGTGGAGTATGGTCAAGAGATTATTTCGGAGTACGTAAAAATCACATAGGATCTTTATGGTCTTGAATAGTGGAGTAGCTATACGGTGTTTTCCATACAGAACTAAATGTTAAGAATTTCTATCTAATTTGTTAATGTTTATAAATCGTGAAGTAAGAAGTGTGTTATATGTGCTAAATCGCATAGAATTTAAAGCCAATTATATTAATACCCACATTGGGTATTGATAAACAAAGTTGTATTAAAGACTTTTACACTTCTCAAAAAACATATCTCGAATGTTAAGGTTGCAAGTTTACTTGCAACCTTTCATTCTTGGTATACTGTCTGTATTCGCTTTTCAATGGAGCGGTACTTCTATATCAATCTGCACAATTTAAGAATCTGAATGAGCGAAGAAGTATCCTTCGCCTTAAACCTATGGATTATGTTTTTTCTGTGCGTTTTTACAGTGTCTAAACTGATGAATAGTTGTTCGGATACATCTTTACTATCCATTCCACCAGCAATCAAAGTCAATACTTCTTTTTCGCGAGATGAAATAGCGTAATCATTGGTTAAGTCCGGGCAATAAAATTTGGAGACCTTGGTGTGTTCATTAAACTTTTCGAAATAAACCCAATAGGAATCTTCTTTTAAGAGATGGCCTATTTCGTGTAAGCGAGAGAGATGTTGATCTGGCATTTCTTTATTATCTCCAATAGGATGTTCGCTTTGAAAAAGAAATTTTTTTCTAGATCCGTCAATGTGTCTATAACAAAATCCACCACAGGAGAATCGAAATGTGGTAGCAGGTTTTTGTGAATGGAATGTTAGTTCCATGAATTTATTTTGCCATGCTTCAAAATCTTTCCAAAAAGCTAGGTTATCAAAGGCACCAATTTTTACCAGCGCATCTTTACCCCATGCAATAAATTGTTTTTGTGAATACCCTAGAATTGATTCAATATTTTTGGTTACATAAAGTGGAGCGAAGGTCACATTATCAAAAAATATAATCATTTCATTTGTAAACAAATTATTCCGTTCCAACTCTTTAACGTTTTGAATAACATCGTCAAGTGGATTTTTTAAGATGTTGAAAGTATAGTTTTTGTGCCAGTTCCTTTTAAATTGGTTAGCCGTTTTTTGTTTATTAAATTTCATATTCCTTCGATTTAATGTTTCAGGAACATTATGTGCTTATTTACAATTAAACTTTAAAATTGAATTCTTCAATTACGGGTAATAATAGGCATTCTATTTCTAAATACCAACAATATTTTAATTAAGTAAATGAGTTTAAAATCTTGTAGATTTGATGGATGAGCTTGTATTGCACCAAATTAGTAAACCAAGAATAACAAAGCAATATCTTAGCGGTCTAAAACAAAAAAAGGCACCTTCATAAGAAGGTACCTCTATATATATCTACCTTTTGGAGATATGGGGAGAATTACATTTTATTATTTTAAGAATTAACCTTTTCCTTCTTCTTTCATCATCTTAGCCTCTTTCATCTTTTCTCCTTCTTTCATCATCTTTTCTCCTTTTTTCATTTTTTTAGCTCCCTCCATCATCTTTTTAGTTCCCTCTTTCTTCATTCCGGCATCTTTGTCCATCATCTTATCTGTAACGGTCAATGTATACTTAGGGGTCTTATTCATTGGGCAGAAAAATTCGTACTCTCCCGGTGCAAGATCTACCACACTTGTCATTGAGCTGCTTCCAGTAGCCACTGGCGCTTTTACGTATGCTTCTTTGATATGCTTATCTGCATCATACATGCCTTTAGGTACAAGAACAAACCCTACTTCGTGACCTACGTTGTCATTGTGGATATTGAACTGATGCGCTCCAGCTTCAACTGTGAGGGATTCCGTAGTAAAAATTCCTTTCTGTTGAGTTAAGTTAATTTGATTTACTTGTGCTTCTTGGGCGTGTAATGCTCCAAATCCCATGAATAAAAAAGCGAAAAAAACTAATTTTAAATTCTTCATTTGTATTCTTATTTATTGTTTTTATATAATTCACATAGAGTACAATTTTGGACTCCTATAAGTTTTTCAATTTGGGTCTATTTTGGGTGATTTAACAAAAATGGAATAGTGAAAATGGAAGCTTTTATTGTACAAACCCCCTATAAATAAAGGCTTTGTACAAGTCCTTCATTTATAAAGTAACACTTAAAAAAAAATGAAGACAAAATTTAAATTGTATTCTGGACGATAGTTTTTTAACCCAGATACACATGATTTTTGAGATCGAAGTGGTGGATTGGAGGCCAATACGCTATCATTCAAGCCTCTGGAAATGAAAGTCCAAAAATAATTAACTTTGCCTTTGATATTCATGGATCAACAAATGTACAAGAGTGCGAAGTGCTTTCCACTTTCCATTCTCCATTTTCAAATCAACGAACTTGCATAAATCAGGCTTTGTAAATATTATCGGAAATCCTAATGTAGGCAAATCTACCTTAGTCAATATATTGGTAGGGGAGCGAATGGCCATTATCTCTGCTAAGCCACAAACGACTCGTCATCGTATGATTGGTATTGTGAATGGAGAGGACCATCAAATTGTGTTTTCGGATACCCCAGGGATCATCAAAGATCCTAACTACGCCATGCAGAGTAACATGAATAATTATGTAATCAACTCTTTTGATGACGCGGACCTAGTACTTTTTATGACAGATATGGTAGAGGAGTACGATGAAGACCATCCGCTTATCGAGCATCTTGCTAAAACTAAAGTACCTCTCTTTTTGATCGTTAACAAAACAGATTTATCTGACCAAGTTGGTGTGATGAAACGCATACAAATGTGGCATAAACGCCTAGACAATATTGTGGAGACTATTCCTGTCTCCGCACTAAATAAAGTAAACACGGACATCATCACTGGATTGATTGTAAAGTATCTTCCTGAAGGACCTGCTTATTATCCGAAGGATCAACTCACGGATCGCTCTGAACGGTTCTTCGTCAATGAAATCATCCGAGAGAAAATTTTACTGTTATACAAGCAAGAGATCCCATACTCTGTTGAGGTCGTCACCCAATCTTTTAAAACGGGAAAAACAAAAAGAAATCTAGAGCTGGTTAAAATTTACTCCTACGTATACGTCATGCGCGAATCCCAAAAGGCGATCATCCTTGGTAAGCATGGCGCAGGCATAAAAAAACTTGGAGAGCAGTCCAGGAAAGACATCGAAAAATTTCTCGGCAAAAAAGTGTTCTTAGAATTGACCATCAAAGTGAGAGAGAATTGGAGAAACGATGAACAGAGTTTGAAGCGTTTTGGATATTAGGGCGCGAGGCGCCAGGAGCTAGGGATTAGGAGTTAGGTATTAGGTATTAGGGACACACACAAACACACATATGCTGTCATAATTAAAGGGAATAAGAAAATCCCTAAACTTCTTTCCATAGAGTATATAATCAAGGTACTAGTCCTCATTTTAATACTTAGGGCTTATCTTTATCTAAAAACAAAATGAGAAACTTTAGAGACTTAAAAATTTGGAAACGTAGTTTCAAACTTGCTAACAATATTTATGAGCAAAGTAAGGGTATGCCAAATGATGAAAAATTTGGATTGACATCCCAAATAAGAAGATCAGCAGTCTCTATACCATCCAATATTGCAGAAGGTTGTAGTAGACGAACAAATAAAGATTTTACAAGGTTTCTGGAAATTGCCTTAGGGTCATCTTTTGAATTAGAAACACAATTAATGTTTGTTTACGAATGTATAATGCTTGAAAATAAGAAAGTTGAAGTCATTCTGCATGAATTGAATCAAATTCAAAAAATGATAAATTCATTCCGTTCACAATTAAAAACGCAAACTGATTCTTAAAAAGCATGTGTAATCTTAATCTTTAATCCATGCTAAAACCTAATCCCTAACACCTAATACAGTAATTGCTTGGTAGAATTGTTCATAATGGTTTCGACAAGTTGGACTAGTTGTTTAGGTTTACATCTTCTCCAGTTGACATCATTTAATTCTCCTCCGATATTTACATAGTGGTGGATCATGGTAGAGACCATTTCGTCTTCCACATGGTCGTGCATATTGAGAAAACACATCCAGCCATTGGATTCTTTTACATCATCAAACCACTCTTCATAGTAGCAGTTATCGGAGCCGTGGAAGTTGAGTACATTTTCACAAATGAGCACATACTTATCGATGTCAAATCGAGCGAGGTCGTCAATTATTTTCCGCTTTAGAAACATGACGTCATTATTGATGGTGTCATTCCATTCGCCAATAAGTTCTATGATCGCATAGCGCTCATCGTAGTCCACAAAAAGAATTTTCATGTAAAGGGTAGGAGAGCCAAACTCATCCCATTGGGGATGGATAAAGTAGTTGTATACTTTTTTCTTGAAGACAAACTCATCATACATACGACCGTGAAACGGAGAATTATTATCTTCCGATGCAACGTAATGGTCTCGCCATTTATAATATGGTTCTATATCATGCATTTGCCAAATTCAAAGGTCTTACGGAATGGCGAAATTTATAAACCTCATCAGGCATTCCATAATATCATTTACACAAATTAAAGACTAATGTAGTAAATGATAACAGTTCAATTATATTATAGCGAATAACATGCCTTATTTATTATTGTTTTAATATGTGAACGTCGTATAATTACCTTAGATATTGGATTTGATATTGTTAATTAACTAGCTATAAAATGTTGAAAATATACCTAACGGGTACAGAATCAAGCGGTAAAACAACTCTTGCACAATCCTTATCCAAGCACTATTCGTGTCCGTGGGTGCCAGAATATGCGCGTCAATATTTACAAGAAAGAAAAGGCGAATATCAATTTGAAGACTTAGAATCGATCAGTTCGGGGCAGTTGGAATTAGAGCAGCAGTTTGTCAATGGATCTCCTTCGAAGCTAATTTTAGATACTGATCAAGCGGTTTTGTATGTCTGGTCCATACACAAATATGGTCGTGTAGCAAAGCCTATTGAATCCCGACTAAAGGCTCAACAAGGAGCACTTCACCTGCTTTGCAGCCCCGATATAGCCTGGGAAGCCGACCCATTGAGAGAAAGCGCTAGCGAGAGAACTGTGCTTTTTGAGAAATATAAGGACACATTGAATACGTTTCATTTACAATATATCATAATAGAAGGACAAGGAGAAGACCGTCTAAACAATGCAATTCGAACAATAGAGGCCTTTATTAATGGGTAGAACAGTACTTATTCAAGGCTATACTTGGAATATTAGCGATTTTTGCCCTTTAAATATAGGCATAGCACTAGGATTGTCTTATCTTGCATACTGGAAGAATTCGTTATCAATTAAAATTATTATTATGGGATTTTTTAAGGACATTAAAAACTTACTCTGGGCTAGTAAATCTGTAGGAAAACATGCCGCCGAGAAAGGTATTGAACATGGTAAAGAAGTTGGTGGCGAACTTATGAATGATGCCAAAGATATGGCTACTAATATAGGAGGCAAACTAAAAGATAAAGCAGGTGCTTTAACAAGTGATGCCTTTGATATGGCTAAAGACACTGCCGGTAAAATGGTGGACAAAGCAGGTGACTTTGTAGAAAGTGCAAAAGAGACGGGCGCGGATATGCTGGACAAAGCTACAGACGCTGCCAAAGATGTAAAAGATCAAGTAACAGAAAAAGCCTCTGAAGCTATGGATGCTGGCATGAACGCCGCTTCTAAAGTGACAGAAAAGGCTGGAGATGTGGTAGATGGCACTAAAAATATGGCCTCAAATACGGTTGACAGTACAGAAGAAGCGCTTAAAAATTTAACCAACGATTCAGCTGATGGAGTGGGTGATGCTAAAGACGCAGGAGCTGATTTCTTAGATGATGCAGAAGATGCTGCCGACTCTGGTGTTGATGGGAAGAAGAATGTATTGGAAAAAATAGGAGGTGATGTCTTGGCTGCAGGTGCTGTTATCTTAGGGAAAACAGGAGAAGTAGCTGAAAACCTAGGAAGTAAAGTCCTAGAAAAAGGAGATGAACTATACGAAAAAGGAAAGTCAGGAGGACTAGGAGAGGAAATGAGTAATCTCGGAGACAAGATTTTGGATAAAGCTAAAGACATAGGAGGAGATTTGAAAGATAAGGGAGAAGCCTTAGTCGATAGAGCGAATAAAGTAGCTAGTGGAGAAGAAGAGTTGACAAGCTTATCTGATACGGTTAAGGAAATGGGCGAAAAGTTTAATAAGCCTACAGAGTTTTCTGATAAATTTGGATATGATAATGCTAAAGGAAGCTTGCTAGAAGGCAAAGATGATTTTTTTGATAAAATGTCTAAGTTCGCGGACGGAGAGTATAGCGCATTTGATGGGGATAAACTCGGAGACGATGCCGAAGATGATACAGTCGAAAAGTCAAACGACCTTTTTGAGAATACCAAAGAGATATTCGGAGAAGACGAGGAGGACGATAAAGATTAGAAAAATCTTTTTGCCCAGGTGGTGGAATTGGTAGACACGCCAGCTTGAGGGGCTGGTGCTCGCAAGGGCGTGCAGGTTCGACTCCTGTTCTGGGCACAATTCATGTAGTATACTATTAGATTGACATTCAATAGAATGTATACGTTAGCTGCATAAATTAAATTTGCACCCTATACCTGATTGAGTTAATCAATCAGGTATAGTAATTTTAATAAGCTATGGTTCGATGTATAATTTTCAAAAAATTACCGAACCATTGATAAGTATAATAGCATAATATGATGAGATATATTTGGATAACATGTTTGGCCTTTTCTCTTTTTTTATCCTGTACAGATAAACCTAGTGCAGACGTTTCGAGTGCAACCAATACTGTAAAGTCTGCCACTGCGAAACCTAAAGTAAATAAAGAGATAAAGACTGCTCCGGTAGGACTAAATAAACCCAAAGCTGCCTCAGGCTCTATTCAAATAGGTATTAGCGATAGTTCTGCCGAAAAAGGGGAGGAAGCTTGTGTCTCTCTTACTGCCAAGCGCTTTAATGAAATATTGGGGCTGCAATTTAGTGTGCTATTCGACCCGAGCCAGTTAAAATTCAAGAAAAGTACGAGTTATGGCCTGCCAGGGCTTAATAATGGTAGCTTTGGAGCTACTAAAGTAGATAAGGGAAGCCTTAATTTTCTATGGTTTGATATGAAAGTTAAAGGGGTGAGTCTTCCAGATGAAGCCGTTTTATATGATTTATGCTTTGATGTTTTAGCTGCCAAAGGCACTTCTTGCGAAGTCTCTATCGGAGACAAGCCTCTAAAAATGGAGGTCGTAGGGCCCAACAAAAGTAGGATGATTCTGGAGGCCACATCCGGCAAAATTTCCGTCAAGTAAATTAGGGCTATTGATAATCAATAAGATATTGTAAGAGACATAAAAAAATATTTTTAATTTATTTTTTATTCGTGTCACACATCGTCATATTTTGTCAAAAAGTATGATTTTCTAACAAGCTTTTTACAAAAATGATTTTTCATTTCCTGAAAGAATCTGACCACTTCTTTTCTAGCTATAACCGTTTTCTTGAATGCTGAATTTCTAGGTCTAGACCACTTAGAGTTACATAAATCTATACAGTCGTCACACTATTATTTTCTAAGCCTTTAGATTAACTCTTAAATGCTTCATATTTGTATTAAGCAAAACATTTATATGTATTTGCTCCGTTGCCTAGGCAACTATTTTTAATTAAGCACTGTAAACCACACACATTATGGATCACTTTTTAATCTACATTATCGTATCATCTTTAGTAACATTAGTATCAATAATGTCTGCATATAAACCAGAGGATGAGGAGTTGCGATTTGCAGATTTTGGATCCAACGAACTAGAGTGTAACTCTGAGCAACCTA
The DNA here is from genome assembly GCA_964481325.1 of uncultured Saprospiraceae bacterium. GTDB lineage: Bacteria > Bacteroidota > Bacteroidia > Chitinophagales > Saprospiraceae > JALZVN01. The sequence goes on along the minus strand of CAYZUW010000084.1, from coordinate 3,522 downwards.
TGAAAAAAGAGGGTGCCACTTCTGCAAACAACTTGCAGATGGAGCTCACAAATTAAAAGGAAAGAAGGAAGGGTAGCTTAAAAATACACACAGTATTATATATCCACTACCAACAAATTGGATCAATTTATCATTTGTTGCTCAAATGTCTATATTTGAGGAATTTATAAACTGATTTCACACTTGTAATTTATCATGAAGCATCTAATATGGTTGCTCTTCCTCTTCACTTTTTTTCTTACTTCTTCTCTGTTTGCTCAAATCCCAAGTACAGTAGCTCTGGTTTCCAAAGAAAAGGCAAACCCGCAAGTAGTAGCAGCCTTACCCATTGCTAGCTCCTTTAGCAATGATGGTTCTTATCTTCCAATGCCGATTCTTAAATTGCCTGAATCTTTCGATAAAAAGTACCTTATACGCGTACATCAATCTGAAAAACCGCTATTCAAAAAATTTTTAAAGGATGACTTACCGATAGGATTGAAATACCATCGTGGTTTTGATCATAAAGGCTATGATTATTTTCTGCCTGTCGCCTTCGACAAAGAGCATGATGCTGTCGCTTTTTTGGCTCAACTAAAGGATCCAATATTTAGCCAAGCAGTAGTGGTTAAGAACGTTCCTAGAAATGTGTGGTGTAATTGTATTAATAGGTTTTGAAAATAGGTACTAGCTGCTAGCAACTAGCAATTAGCTGTTGGCCGGTAATGTTATAGGTGGCCGGTATAGTATTGAGCAAGAGTGTTGAGCAAGAGCAAGAGTATTGAGCAAGAGGTGAGAGCAAGAGCAAGAATATATTCGTCAAACCCAAAACCTAAGCC
>CAYZUW010000084.1:0-2604 GCA_964481325.1 uncultured Saprospiraceae bacterium | reverse complement strand
AGAGCAAGAGCAAGAGCAAGAGTATTGAGCAGGAGGGTAAAGAGCAAGAGTATTGAGTAATTCGGCAAGAGCAAAGAAAGAATAAATTCGTAGCAAGAAAAGAAACTAACACCTAATGCCTAAAATTAAAGAGCAAGAGTATATTTGTAGAAAGAAAAATCTAGCTGCTAACCTACCTAGTACCTAACTCCTAAAACCTAAGCCCTAAATTCAAGGTAAATTCTTAGCAGCGGCGTTGCGCAATTTTTGAAGGAAAGGAGAAGCAAAAATAAAATCTTGGAGCAGCTCATTGTCGCTATTGAGTACTTCATCTTTGTTGCCTGTCCAAGCTAGACGGCCTTGGTGTAATAAGGCGATGTTGTCACCAATCTCCATCACAGAGTTCATATCGTGCGTATTGATGACAGTAGTGATATTATGTTCAACCGTGATGCTCTTGATGAGTTCATCAATCACAATAGATGTTTTGGGGTCTAAACCGGAGTTAGGCTCATCACAAAAGAGGTAATCTGGACTTAAGACGATAGACCTTGCGATACCTACTCTTTTTTGCATACCTCCACTAATCTCTGAAGGGTATTGCTGGTTAACGCCTTCTAAACTGACTCTATCCAAGCAATAGTTGACACGATCCAATTTTTCTTTTTTGGTCATTTTGGAAAACATGTCGAGCGGGAAAGATATATTTTGTTCAACGGTCATACTATCGAACAACGCGGAACCTTGGAATAGCATTCCTACCTTCATTCGAATCTCTCTGACCTGTCTACTATCGAGTCTACAAAAGTCTACATCGCCATACCATATTTCGCCATCTGTAGGCTTGAATAAACCTACCAGTAATTTTAGCAATACAGTTTTACCTGCGCCTGATCTACCAATAATTAGATTTGTTTTTCCAGAGTCGAAAGTGTGGGAGATGCCCTTCAGTACTTCAACGTCTCCAAACGACTTGAATATGTTTTTGACGGAAATCATTGAGTAAGAACTATAGCGATGAGATAATCAGAAAACAAAATCAAAATAGAGCTGAATACAACTGCATTGGTAGAAGCCTGACCCAATTCTATACTACCTCCTTTGACAAAATAACCTTGATAACAAGAGACGGTAGTGAGTATGAATGCAAACACAATACCTTTGACAAACATCATAAAAACATTATAGTCTACGAAAAAAGCCCGAAGTCCCTGTATGTATTCTTCTGAAGTCAATAAACCAGTGGGTACTGTGGCGAGATACCCACCCGAGTTGCCGACAAATGCTGCAATAGCTACCAAAAGTGGTATAACTATCAGCGCTGCAATTATTTTAGGAAGTATCAAAAAGGTAGCTGTATTGACGCCCATGATTTCCATTGCATCAATGTGCTCCTTTTGGCGCATTCCTCCTATCTCGGCTGCCATATTGGAACCCACCTTTCCCGCTAGTACTAAACAGGTGAACGTAGGGGCAAGCTCAATAATCACGATATCTCTTACTACATATCCGATATAATAACGAGGTACTAAACCACCAGAAAGCTGGTAGGAAAACTGAACTGCCGTCACCGCTCCAATAAAGATGGCTATCAAGCAAATGATAATCAAAGAGCCAATCCCAATATCATTCATCTGACGCATAGTCTCTCTATAGTACATGCTGATCTTCTCAGGACGCGAAAAGACAGTCTTCATAAAGAGTATATACTTACCGAAATGGTGAAAAATGTTAAGATTGCTCATTAATTTTTTTAGCCTTTTGAGATAACAATGGTTCGGTAATTAAATTTTAAATCGCTGACAACCAGAATATTACAACTATTTGCACTGTCTCTTTAATCGTCTGACAACCAGGCATTTACTGTTGGCCGATTTATAATTTTCCAAAAATTACCGAACCATTCAGATAAAAGAAGTCAAATTTAATTTTTTTTTATTCAAAAGCGAATAATATTAACTTACGTCCTCTAATAGGAAAGGTTAATTATATATGAAGGTAGTAGTTACGGGTGGTACTAAAGGCATAGGTTGGGCTATAATAGAAGAATTTGCTGCGAATGGCTTTGATATAGCCTTCTGTAGCCGGTCTAAAGCAGATTTAGAGGAGCGCGCTAAGCAATTGCAGGGTGAATACCCAACTATAAAAGTGCTCGTAGAAGCAGTCGATATGCGTCAAAAGGACCAAGTACTTGGTTTTGCGAAGTTAATTGCTAAAAAATGGGGTACTATAGATGTACTCGTCAATAATGCCGGGGTATTTCTACCTGGAGAGATCAGCAAAGAGGAGGATGGACAACTAGAAACCATGATGGAAACCAACCTTTATAGCGCCTATCATCTCACTCGAGCATTACTTCCACAAATGACTCCCCAAAAAAGTGGGCATATCTTCAATATATGTAGTATCGCTAGTAAGATAGCCTATCCGAATGGCGGTTCTTATAGTATTTCTAAATTTGCCTTATTGGGTTTTTCAAAGGTCTTGAGAGAGGAAATGAAAGAGCAAGGCATTCGAGTGACCTCTATCTTACCGGGTGCTACTTGGTCCAACAGTTGGAAAGGGGTAGACTTGCCTCAAGAAAGATTGATGCAAGCAGCTGACATCGGGAAGACAGTTTATGCC
>CAYZUW010000083.1:0-13567 GCA_964481325.1 uncultured Saprospiraceae bacterium | reverse complement strand
ACAGTAAATATTATTCATTTTTTATATCAATATTTTACTGCCGAAACTTGAGTAAGGTAACTCTACCTATGGACAAGGGATGGTAGTCAGCTGACTATGCTTGTGTGCTGCTCAGTGCGAGTCAGCGTCCAAATCTGTCTTTATAGAATATATTTATTAAGGCAGATCAACACAACACCTAAAAAAAAATCTCTGAAGAAATACAAAATCGGACAGATGCAGGACCGAAACGAATGTGGAGTGACGGACAGCCCGGTCTCGATGCTTGTCTCGACTGTAGTGAAACGAAAGGAAGTGATAAGCATCGAGATGGCCCCCCAAAAAAAAAAAAACAAATCTACTCCAACAATTTGAAGGTATCAATAAATTTATTGATGCTATCATCTACTACTTTGTCTCTGGTGGAAAAAACTTCGACGAGATAGAATCTATTATTGGCAAGTATCAATTTGTTCTTTAGCGCATATTGGTCATCTTGGTAACTAATGCGGGTAAGCCTAGCTGGATAGTCTTGAAATGGTACTGGCTCACTATACACGATCTGGCCATCGATGCGCTCTGCTATGGCATCAAGGGTCTCTGAAAAAAACTGAGATATCATCTCTGTAGAATCTGAGGGAATCAAGATTTCAGGATATTCGTAGTAGGTCACTGAATACTGGAAAACTTGCGCCGTCGAGTCAGGCACTTTATGGGTATAGGTATATAATTGGACATCCCCTACATGTGTAGTAAGACTTTGCACCGAAAGGTCTAGAGATGCTGGCGTCATTATAGAAAAACCTCCATTCTCTGAGGTAAAAACAGTCCAGTTCAGAGAGATAATGCTTAATATTGTAGACGCAAAAAGTATACTTTTCATAAATTGAATTAACGCTATCAAAGTGGTAAGTAATCTTAGTATTAGTTGTATAACGAACAAGAATAAATATAATTCCCTGATTTTACTATTGATTTTGGGAATATGTACCCTTTTATGCTCTTGTCAACCCGATCCATCTAGCCCTAAAAATGAAAATACGGAAGTGCAAAGTCCATTGGTCCCGCTTGTTGATGAATTTGATGAATCAAGGCAAAAGTGGGGGTTTATAGATACAAAGGGGAAGGTGGTTATCCGAGGTGAATACGACGAATTGGGTAATTATTCGGAAGGTATGGCTGCTTTTAGAGTAAAAGCAAAATGGGGCTATCTAGATAAATCTGGTAAAGAGCTTATTTCTGCACAGTATTATAATGCATTTGTATTCAAAGAAGGTTTGGCAAAGGTGAGTAATTTTGAGCGCAAATATGGCATTATAGACACTAAAGGAAAGCCCATAATACCCATTGAATATGATGAACTTCGTAGTTTTAATGAGGGTAAATGCGCCTTTAAATCGGATGGAAAATGGGGGTTTATCAATCGGGAAAATGTGGTCGTGATTTCTCCTGAGTTTGAAAGTGTAAAGGAATTCAGAAACGATAAGGCGATAGTAAAGAAAGCGGGCAAATATTTCTTGATCAATACGGCTGGTAAAAAAATATCTGATCGCTTTGACAAAATGACCTTATTAAATAATGAGACTTTTTATAAGGTAAGCCTGGATAAAAAATACGGTATCCTCAAGGCTAATGGTCAGTATTTAATTAAGCCTCAATATCAGAGTATATCCCAATCCAATGATCAAGTCGTAGCTGTAAAACAAGATGGGAGATATAGCTTGCGTTCTCTGCAGGGTGGAAAAATCTCTACGCCAAAAAATGACCATCTTGCTTGCATGGATGAAAATCGATGGGCCTACGAAGTGAATGGTGAAGTCGGTATACTAGACAACGAAGGGAAGGTTATTTTAGAGCCGACCTTTAGTATTATTACCCCGTTTAACAATGGATTTGCGAGTTATCAATCAGGTCGGCTTTGGGGATATATAGATGTAGAAGGAAAAATCTTGACGCCTCCCGTTTTTGGCTTAACTTGGGAATTTAAAGAAGGACTAGCTCGAGTGATTGGCCGCCAAGGGGTAGGTTATATTGATACACAAGGGCAATATGCCTTTATAGCTGAGGATTTTGATGCACGTGATTTTAGTGAGGGCTTGGCAAGAACCCCTCTCCAATAAAACCTTAATATAGTTTAAAGCAATGAAAAATATTAAACCCATATACTTGATTATGACGGCCTTAATGGCTATTCAGTGCAGCTCGAAGGATACAAGTGGTTCACAAGGTGGATGCCAAGCTCCCCTACCCCAAGCTATATTCGACAAAGATGTTTCCCAAATTGCAAAACATACATTCAAACTTGATGGTCATAATGCAGAAGAAAATATAAGCTTTGTGGACAAAAGCAGCTTGACTATCTTTCAATCAGGTTGTGATAAAATATCGCAGGAATTTCGATTTCAAATAAATCCTCCAAGTGAACTAGACATGGCAAGTCTAGGGGTTGAAAAATTGATGTATTTGGCTAATCTTGACAATAGATATATGTCCTTTGCCAATTGGGCGCAGGCGATAGATGGTTTGCGAAAAGAGTTTACTATACAAAATGAGGTGGAAGTAGAACCTGGTTTTTTTGTAGGCCTGGATAAAATAGATGGTAAAAATCGGACTATTTTGACCGTCAAACTCTTTCAAAAGTAGGCCTTCTAACAATACTAAGATTTGATCGCTTTCATCTTTACATACTGATTCTGAATTCAATCCTACCTTTGGTGGAAACTGATTAAATTTCGTAATTATTTTGAGACTTTTTACGTTTATAAACAGTCTTAAGTTAAAACACTATCACAATTATCAACTATGAAATTCAGAGTATCATTTTTCGCTTTACTGCTTTCCATTATTTTCACTTCTTACACTAGTCTTTATGCTCAAGATGGACCGGAGGAAATAGCCCCAGCAAATTTCTATTATCAAACAAATGCTTATCGTCCTATAGTATCCGATGGTATCAAATCATATCTAGAGGATTTGAAGTCCTATATGGATAGCAATCAAGGAGTTAAGGTCAAACTAGACGGATACGCGCAAGATGGTAAAAATCTAGAGTGGAACACTCGAGTATCCAAATATAGGGTTAGAGCGCTACGAGATATTCTTATAGACTACGGCATAAAGAAGAGCAGAATTGAGATAGAGTATTTTGGCAAAACTGGTTTTATTGCTGAAGACGATAGTGAGAAAGAAGTGGCCAAAAATAGAAGAGTAGAATTAAGAGTTTTATATTCGGATTCCTAAAAAAGATGTCAATACAAACAGTTTCCTCAATCTTCTAACACCTCTGTTTTTGTTTTTTCACCTTAAATGAAGATGCAAAGCCAGACTCATATAACCCTTAATAAGGGAACTCACTTTTGCCCATATAGATAATCATAAGACATAACAGATACTTCCTCATGGTTTCATTTTGTCTAATTATCACCACGTATATAGAGGGTAAAAACATTTGATTTTCAAAGAAGTGTGTATTCTCCAAAGGTATCCAACTCATCGCCTCAAGCACAAATTCCATGGAATTGCCGAACTATTAAATCAAGCGAGTGTTAGAAGGTAAACTTTGACACAAAATAACCCCGAATATGCTATATTTGCCCGCGAATCTTATAAAAAACATATAAATAATTACCCATATGAAATATGATGTTATAGTTATCGGAAGTGGACCTGGAGGCTATCCTGCAGCTATTCGTTCTGCTCAATTAGGCAAGAAAGTAGCCATAATAGAAAGAGAATCTCTAGGAGGCATCTGTCTCAACTGGGGCTGTATACCTACTAAGGCTTTACTTAAAAGTGCGCAGGTATTTGAGTACATCAATCATAGCGAAGACTATGGTATCAATGTAAGCGGTGTAAAGGCCGATTTTAATGGTATGGTCAAGCGTAGTAGAGACGTGGCCAATGGTATGAGCAAAGGCATTCAGTTCTTAATGAAAAAGAACAAGATAGATGTAATAATGGGTGTAGGAAAACTGCAACGTGGTAAAAAAGTAGAAGTAAAGGACGAGGCTGGCAAAACAACTACCTACGAAGCGGATCATATAATTTTAGCGACAGGAGGTAGAGCAAAGCAACTGCCCAATCTTCCTATAGATGGTGAAAAGATTATAGGCTATCGAAAGGCGATGACTATGGAAAAAATGCCAAAGAAAATGGTTGTTGTTGGAGGTGGAGCCATAGGCGTTGAGTTCGCCTATTTTTATAGTGCTATAGGAACTGAAGTGACGCTAGTCGAGTTTTTGGAACAAGGATTAGTTCCTAGAGAAGATAAAGACATTAGTAAAGAGCTGACTAAAGTATTCAAGAAAAAAGGTATTTCTGTACTAGGAAATACTTCTGTAGAATCTGTCAACACTAGCGGTAAAGGATGTGTTGTTTCTACAAAAAACAGAAAGACAGGGGCAATAGAAGAGATCAAATGTGATGTTGTTTTATCTGCCGTAGGTGTGAGTCCAAATACAGAAAACATTGGTCTAGAAGCACTAGGCATTAAGACTGATCGAGGCTTAGTAAGCGTAGACGAATACTATCAAACAAATGTTCCTGGCATCTATGCTATAGGGGATATCGTTCCGGGTGCAGCACTTGCCCATGTGGCCACTGCAGAAGGAATAATCTGTGCAGAAAAAATAGCGGGTCATCATCCAGAACCAATCAACTACAATAATATTCCTTCATGCACATACTGCGTTCCGGAAGTAGCATCTGTTGGCTATACAGAAGCGCAAGCCAAAGAGAATGGATACAAAGTAAAAGTTGGCAAGTTTCCATTTAGTGCCTCAGGCAAAGCAAGTGCAGCGGGCGCAAAAGAAGGTTTCATAAAAGTGATTTTTGATGAAAAATACGGAGAGTTCTTAGGAGCCCATATGGTGGGTAACAACGTAACTGAAATGATAGCAGAAGTTGTTGTTGCTAGAAAACTTGAAACTACAGGAATGGAAATCGTAAAATCAGTACATCCCCATCCTACCATGAGCGAGGCTGTAATGGAAGCTGCTGCAGCTGCATATGATGAAGTCATACATCTTTAATAAATGAGCCCTCTCCGTAAATAGTTTTACATAGTAATCTATTCTTCTGTCCCAATAAGTTTTTTAGCAACTTATTGGGACATTTTTATTTTACCAATTTATAAAAAAATATAAGGTGCTCCGATCTAGAAATCGACGGTTAATTAGTCAGAATAAAAATGTATTAGCTGCTGCGATCAACAAGGTCATCAATGACACATTTATATAATTTTATAAATATGTTATATTTTGAATATTTAAATATCATAAAAACTTTTGCGGACTGTGAATGAAAAATCCGACAATAAGAACATTTAGAAAATAATATTCCCCAAAAAAGGCTATAAATGTCAGATATTTTTAATAATTATTTTTGTCACAAAAAACAAAAAAAATCAAATTCTTAGTTCGGCTTTTCATTCAAAATATTAACTGAATTAAAGCTAAAAATCTCATAAAAGTGCTTTTTAAGCTTAATTTTGTACCATTTATTCTCTTATCTTTGTGGCCAGTCATACATTACGGAATAAAGTAGTCTAACTCTCTGAAAAAGATTACAATATACTATGGCACTTTTTAAATATTAATTTTGTTTAAATAGAGTTAAGCTAACCTTAAAAACCATTACATTTATAAAACGCGCTTATTCTATAAAGTAGTGAAACAACATATATTAAATATATTTTTAATTTTTCTGATGTTATTAAATATCTCGTCATGTAACGACGATGGTATTAGCGACATTAGTTTGGGTGGAGAAAAAGAAAACTGCGATGTACTATTAGGGGATTTTACCATAAACCCTGCAAGTAGAAGTACGGATACTGTTGGAGAATTCTCTGAGATTGTTTTTAAAAATGAACTGGGAGAAGAAAAAGTTTTTACTATAGGAGATACGGAGTTTTTAAACGAAGATGCCAGCTTTATCGAAGGGGACACTACAATCTATTGTTACAATATCGAAAGCTATACTACAAAACTTAGAACCGAAGAAGGAATCGAATTAGACATGGTTACGGAAGCGAAGCCGTATTATCCAGATGTAGAATCGAAATACAATGCTGATGTTTTGAAAGTGTTTTATAATGATACAAGAAACACAAAAATTGAAAGAAGACTTGTCTTTCGTAAAGTTCTTGACTTGAAGGATTACCCTGCACCACTCTACACAAGTACTGCCACAACGGATGAAATGTTTTTTATAGATAATACATATACCAATGTCGAAGTGACAGAATTTAATACCCCCATCATAAGACTGTACTACAATGCAATCTTAGGTATTATTGCTTTTGAAGATGAGCAATCTATGTTATGGGAATTAAAAGAGAAAAGGTAATCTTTACTCTTTTATATTTTTATTTCATAATACGCTTCATATAAACGGTTTCCTTTAATTTTTTCTTGACATCCCATATCTACTAAGGTACAGGTCTCTTCCATTTTTCTTATCAATTTTAAAAAACTATCTACCGACCAAGGATTCAAAAAGTCCAGAAAAAAAGATTTACCATGGTCTATACTATACTCCACAATTCTTGGTATTTGATATTGTTTTCTCCATTCATTTAAACGATCGAGATGTGTATTTTTTGCATCCTGAAAAAATGTGAATGTTTCTTTTGAACAAAACCACTTGCGGTAAGCGAGTATCAAATAATTAGAATTAATTCTTGGAGCAGATCTTACATGCTCATCCATTTTTACCATATTGTCATTCTGAATTGCTTCTATTAAAACAGGAAAATTTGGTAATCGTGCAGTATGCCGATATACATTTTGGTAGAATGCGGATCTGGTATTATAGTTTTCAATTCCTAGATTTACTAGGGAAACAATTTCTTTGGTATCATCATTTACAATGTTTCCACTCTCATTAAAGTCTAAGGAAATCCTATCTTCAATAGGCGTATGAAAATCTAAGCCGAAATTATTTAACTCTGGAATAAATCCATGGGCCCTATTTTTATTATGTAAAGAGGCATCCTTTAAGTTTATAATGTTTTGCGCTGATTGATTTACCCATTGTTTTAAATCGTTATTTACACTCTCTGCGGCAAGCTCAATAGCAGGAGCAAAGAACTTTCCGTAAGGAGTAGACACGTTTACTAGGCTAGGAAGTTCCGCATCCGAGAAACGCAACATTATACCTAGTGAATTACAATTTGTTATAGTCTCTTGCCTGTCCAAATTCAAATGCAAAACGAATTCAGAGTTTTGGGTTATGGACAAATCACTAACATCAAAACTAGGCTCTGTATAATTAGGTAAATTAAAAACCGTATCCCAAGACAAAGGAAGGATTTTTTCTTGATTTGATATTTCATTTGCAAGTGCTACTAAACTCAATACTTCTTGAGATACCAATTCTTTATCAAAGGAAGGTTTTTCTATAGCCTCTTCAGAGTAGGCGTTCAAATAGTATATTCTTTCCGAATAAAGCTTATGATCTAAGTGTACTTCAAGCTTCTTTGCATATACCGAAATTTGGCTTTCCCAATGTTTTTGATGCGCTATGGCTTCTTGGTCGGTCAACACATCTTTTCTGAAACCTATGACGTCTTCTACTTTGAAAGATAAGTCAAGTCTTTCATTGATATCTTGTAAAATACTAACTACAAAATCGTGGTCAGTATAAATCGGGTATGAAGGAACAATAAGTTGCGCTTCCAAAAAGTCATTCACATTATAATCCGTTTTTTCAACAAACTGCTCTAAGGTAAAATCTGTTTTCTTCAACAAATTAAACATGTCTTCAAATTGTTGATCAAATTCAAGAACTATCCTATTTTCTTGATCTCCCTCTATATGCAAGTAAGTGAACTCTTGCGCCTGTTTACGTAAGCTTGGATTGAGTCGATATCGCATATACTTCTGTAAACCAATATCGCAATAGCATAAATCAAAAAACTCTTTTCTTTGCGTAAGGGATAAACTTAGACTAAACTTATTCGACGGTTCTTTTGTATTCCAATCCCAGTCTACAAATTGACTCTTTGCAAATGCCGCTAAGGGGCTAGGGTTCAAAGACATGCGACTAAGATACTTCATCAATGCCCGCTCTGTTTGCTTTTCTTTTTTTCTTATTTTTACTGCAGCATGAAATTCATAATGAGGGATAGCTTGATAGACCATTTTACTTGAAAAAGGGAGAGAAAGTAAGAGGTCTTGAGCATTTATAAAAGACAGGAAATGCTTCCTTTTATCTTCCATCGCTTCTTCTATAGAATTATAGTCTTCAACATTTAAGGCAAACACATCTAGATGCGTCAGATCATAGGTAGGCAGTCTCAATAAAACGTAAGGCGAAAAATCCATGCGTAAAGCTAAAGGCTAGAAACTTAAACACCAAGTTTGGTCGGCAAGAAACTAAAAATTTTCTAATACCTTGTCCATAAAGTTAGTATTTGTTGCTGGAACAATGATTTGTTCAATATCTGCGTAGCTTACTTCTTCTTCAGCATTGATACGAATGACAGAATCTTCACCCTGTTCTCTATCCTCAAATCCTTTTATAGTTCCAATGACATTTGATCCATCTTTGAGGATGATATTCGAGACAGCATTCACAGAAATATGTTTTGCATCAATAGTATTAGCATCTGCGATAATCGTGTGGCTTCGATTTGCCTTTTCCATTCTGCCTTCGAGGAATACTAAAGTATCCTGCGTTTGGATATTATCCAACTTCCCAAAAGAATATATGGTACCATTGTAGTCAGAAAAAACCAATTGGCTTTTAATATACGCGTTCAAAGAATTTTTTAAATCTTGTTCAAAAGGCAGTAGATCTAATTTATTTTTCTTTTTAGGCTTTGATATACTCTTTGTCAAGAAGCTAAGTTCACTTTGATATTCAAACAGCTCTCCTTTCGCCGTTCTCAATTGATTTGTTCGTATTTTTATATCTCTTACCGCTTCATCCCACTTTTCCTTTTCTTTTTTAAGTTGTGAAAGTTCTATTTCACCCGCAGCATGTCTTTCTCTTTCATTAAAAAATTTGGCTTCTTTATTTTTTGCTAAGGCTTCAAATTTTGGTATGGCTGCATTTAGGTCGACTACTTCTTGTTCTAGCTGTGCAATAAGCTCTTTTACTTTAATGATTCTATCTTTGTTTTCTGTACTAAGTTTGCCTCCTGAGGGCTTATTAAATGCCGCTTGCGCTAATTCAAGCATTTTTTTATGTATTTCTTTTGGAAGTGAATACTTATCTAGCATCTCTTTGGTTGGAATAAGGTTTCCTTCATTCAGCTTTTCTATCCATTGTTTCATCTCACTGAATTGCTCATTTGATATTCCCATAAGTAATGTATCTCCCCTATTCAAGTCTTGACCTACTTTTGCAATAGGGTAAAGTTTATCCCAAGTAAATTTTGATAATTGATTCTCCCCTTCTACCATTACTTCTTCTTCGGAAGCTAAGCTAAGATTCAAAGTAATATCTTTTTCAATCGTTCGAAATAGAAAAACAGTGCCTAATAGAATAATGCAAACCATCAAAAGCAGATTGGCTAATCTTGCTAGATTATAAGGAGGGTCATTTAATATGTCTCTTAGAAGTTTCTGCATTCTTATTCTAAATCATTTCTTAAAATTAAGTAATAAGCGCCTTTTTTTTCTAATAATTCATCATGTGTTCCTACTTCAATAATGGACCCCTTGTGTAAGACCACTATTTGATCGGCATCTTTTATCGAATATAAGCGATGCGCCACAAAAACCATTGTTTTGTCTTTATATTCATTCTTTATATTTCTAAGCAATCTTCGCTCAGTAATACCATCCAATGCATTTGTAGCTTCATCAAAAAAGAATACATCTGGTTTCTTATAAAAAGCTCTTGCCAACAAAACTTGCTGTTGTTGGCCTTTGCTCAGCTGGATGCCATCTTCTCCTATGCGTGTTTTCAATCCAAGAGGTAATGCCTCTGTAAACGTAGCTAAGCAAGCGATCTTAATCGCTTTATCCAATAGTTTTTGGTCCGGCTTAGAAGCCATCATCGTAATATTGGCTAAAATCGAATCCGAAAATATATATCCATCTTCGAATACAATACCTATTTTCTTATTCAATAGTGAAGGAGAAATATCTTTTAAGTCGTGATCTCCAAAAGAAATTGAGCCCTTGTTAGGTTTATACATTCCAACTAAGAGTTTCAGTAAAGTAGTTTTACCACTACCACTCACTCCTACTATCGCCGTTTTCTTTCCTTTGGGAATCGTCAGATTAATATTGTCTAAAACTTGTGGACTATCTACATCTCCATATTTGAAACTCAAATTCTTAACTTCAAAATTCTTAAAAGTGGCAAGGTGATTATGAAAAGACAACTTGTATTCATTATTTTGTAAATCCGAAACTTCAGAAAGTCGTCTAAAACTCAACTGCACCTCTTGGTATTCTATCAACATATCGAAGAATTCAATGATCGCATTTTTAGAGTAAGCCATAATATAAATGACTGCCATAATGCTACCAATCGTAAAACTCCCATCTATATACAACTTCAATACTAAGTAAAGCAATGCCAATTCGGTAATCCACCCAATGATTTTGATGCTTGTTTTTTGATATTGATCTACTTTGTGAAATCGTAAACTATCTGTAAGTAAATTCGCTTGATTTTTCTCCCAAATGCTTTGATGATATGCTTCTGCATTATTTAACTTAATGGCTGTAATACCATTTATCATTTCAAATAACAAGTCCTGACTTTGGGCGCCAGACTCTACCATAGATTGTTTTGCAAAGAGCCTTTGCCTCCGAAATAAAAAAATGATGCCTACTTGTAATAAAATACCGAGCGCAAAAACTGCAAAAAGGTACGGATGGAATAACAAAAGCACAATACTAGAAGCAATTAACATTATAATATAAAATACTGCTTGTACTGAGGAGGACTGAAAAAACGCACCTACTTTATAATTGTCATAAATTCTTTGTAAAACATCCCACTTCAATCTCTTTTCAAAAAATCGAATAGGTTGCTGGCTCAATTTTTCTAGATATGAAGAAACTAGCTTTGCGTTCGTTATAGCCGCTTCCGCTTGGAACATCCAATTTCTTGACAACTCCAAAACTATTCTCCCTAAACCGAGCATTGCAAATGCAAATAAACCATTTTGCAAAAAGTTGAGATTTTCTTGCTGTACACCGTCTAACAATTCCTTTATGACTAATGGTAGAAACAAATAAATAGTTAAAAGAAGGAGGCTCCCTAATACAAAATGAAACCAAAACTTTGTATTCCCTTTCAAATGTGCAAAAACACTGCTTGCAGCAGAAGTCGACAACGCATCAAAAGTCGAATTCGAAGTCTCTGTTTTATTTATATTTGAGCCATGCTCATTTACATGGGTACTACCATTGTTATTAACCACAGTGTCAGAAGACTCTTCTCCTTCTTCAAGCTCCAGCAGCAATATGATTCCGTCAGGCTCTCCAGCCGTAATCCACTTATTTAAAAAATTCTGTTTAGGTACTTTTCTTTCGCCATAAGCGGGATCGCCAATAATAACGTGGGTATCACTGACATCATATACCACTACAAAGTGATTCTGATCCCAATGTGCTATAGCTGGAAGTGGCAGCTCTGTCTGAAGTTGGAAATATCCCACCTTGACAGGTAGTGTCTCAAAACCAATTTTTTCAGCAGCAGATTTAATATTTAATAAGGATACACCGTCTCGATCTACAAAAGTAATTTCACGAAGATTGGCTAAATTTTGATCCAGACCATAATACGCGCTTACCATAGCAAGGCAGGCAGCCCCACAGTCCATGGCATCCAATTGGCGTATGATCGGGAATTTACCCATTTTCTCAGATTAGCTTGTTTAGCAACCAGCCTTCAATAACTGGTCTTAACAAAAATAGTCAATCTAGCTTGCTTAAGCTCAATTTTGCCTTAATATATTATAACAACGTGTTCGCAAAGTTAAGTATTACATCATTTTAAGCCATTTTAGCTACATTTATTGTACAAACACATCTTATAAATATTTACTTTGTGTACTCTTCAATAAACCTTATCAAAATCTTTGATATCAAACTATATGGACATAGAAAAATTGAAATACCCAGTTGGCAAAAGAGTATTTGATCCCAAATCAGCCAATATCTTGAAAACGACTTGGATAAGAAAAATACAGGACCTTCCAGCAAAACTAGAAGAGCTTACCATTCCACTAAGTGAAGAGGAATTGAATTATAAATATAGACCAGATGGTTGGACCATCGCGCAAGTAGTAAATCACCTTGCAGATAGCCACGTGAATGCGTACATACGATTTAAGTTTGCCTTGACTGAGGACAATCCGAAAATAAATGGATATGAAGAAGCTATTTGGGCTATGATGTCAGACGCTAAGTCTAGCAATATCAAACCATCTTTGGATATTATTAGAGGGATACATGCAAGATGGACGCAAGTATTAAATGAAATGGGCTCCACCGATTATGCTAGACAGTATCATCACTTACAATATAAAAATGACTGGGATCTGATGTCTGTCTTAAATCTCTATGCATGGCATTCAGAACACCATCTGGCTCACCTTCACCAAGCCCTAAAATACAAAGGCGAATTTGGCAGCTAGCCAAATACGCCTTTACAAAAGAAAATTTATCTTTCTCGTCTACAAATCGAGTTTATTCATAATCTCTATTGGGATAGCATCTTTGTGTACCATAATAGAAACTGTCTTAGCTTGCATATAAGGCTTCGACATATACAGATAACCCTTATAATCACTAATCTCGCCCCAACTGTTTTTAATCTTATAGTACTTGTTTCCCTTCACATCCTTTGCCGTACCCACGACTTGCATCAAGTGATCATCGGTTGTAGAGAAACTTTCAAACATTGTTTGCCGACTTTCTTGCGTAACAGCAAGTTCCTCACCAGGGGCAGTGAACAAGTCCTTCCTGGTTGGATCTGCAGGAAGTATTGCAATACCTTCTTTTGCTGAAAATCCTTTTTCGCTTACATCTCCATCCCAGGCTATAGAGTAACCCTTGTCCGCTGCGTTATCAATTATTTTCAGCATCTCCTCCATTGGTATATTGAAATAGGATCCACTAGAATAGTTATCTGGTATTTCTAAAATAAACTTGCTATAAAATGGGTGATGAGAAAATGAAGTTACACTTACATAGTCTTCTGGATCCAGGTCGAGGTTTGCAGCATAGTCACTTGGCCTCATCTTTTTACCATCTACCATAAACTCTTTTGGACACTCTCCTAGATACACGTCCAATACTTTATCAAAGGCAAGCATCCATTTGTTACTTACACTTTTTTGTTTGAGCACTCCATCTAACATTCCTTTTAGTACAGCTTCCATTTCAGAGTGATTGTATTTCTTTTCTGTAGATGCCTTGCCAGCAAACGCAGATTGAGGCATGATACCTTTTGAATTCAAAACTCTAATCACATCATGAGACAAACTCCCTTGGCTAAAATTAGCTTTACCTTGACGCAAGATGTAGTTTCTTGCTTTGTCTTTATATATCTCTCTAACGATATACATTTCTGAAATATCAGGATATTTAGCGTGTGTTGTTTAGGCAACGCCGTT
>CAYZUW010000082.1:0-13612 GCA_964481325.1 uncultured Saprospiraceae bacterium | reverse complement strand
ACTAAATTATGGGAGGTCATCCAAGACTAGAAAGTGCATAAAATTTGATTTTTCAAAAATTTATTAAAAAAAAATTATTTTAATTTTAGTTGATAATCAATTACTTACACTAAGTATATTCACAATATTAATTAAAAATTTGATATGTTTTCGACACAAAAATTGCACAAAATTAGATTTCACCATATTAAGTTCTGATTTCAAAAAAAAGCGCTAGACTTGTTTGTTTGCTCCATTCAACTAACAAACTAATTGTGGAATATGAAAGTGAACTTTATTTTGAAAATTACCATTAACAAGAATAGAAGTGCTGCATCACTGCGGTTCTTATTTTTTTTATTTTAAATTTTTATTCAATGAATATTTTTGTAGCAAAGTTAAACTTCGACACACAGGAGCCAGGTTTACGTGAAGCATTCGCCGCATACGGTGAGGTGGATTCTGTAAAGATTATTATGGACAAATTTACTGGTAGGTCAAAGGGATTTGGCTTTGTTGAAATGCCAGACGATGATCAAGCTATGGCTGCCATCAATGGCTTAAACGACACCGAAGTAGATGGACGTACAATCGTTGTAAAGAAGGCTGAACCTCGTGAGAATCGAGATAACAGAAGAAGAGATTACAACGATAGAGGAAGATATTAATTACTCTTTTGTTTAGCTAGAAGAAGAGGCTTTTGCACTGCGAAAGCCTCTTTTCATTTTAGGGCAGATACTTTCAAAATAGGATAGGAACGGGCTTTCTTGGTGTAGGCTTGTATTTGATTGATCGTTAATTACAAGCCCCATTCGGGGCGCTCCTTTTAGTAACGTAAAATTTTCAATAAAAACATAGCTCCGATAGGAGCGAC
Source organism: uncultured Saprospiraceae bacterium (assembly GCA_964481325.1). Classification (GTDB taxonomy): domain Bacteria; phylum Bacteroidota; class Bacteroidia; order Chitinophagales; family Saprospiraceae; genus JALZVN01. Next base: position 12,759 of record CAYZUW010000082.1, on the reverse strand, counting down.
CTTTTTTCAAATTCCAATCAGCTTCACTTTTTTAAAATTGGAATCCAAACCACCTCTTGAGAATTGGGATTTGAAGGACCAGCATAATTTTTTGAAAGAACCTCAAAGTGCTTTCTTTGAGTATCGATAAGGTAGCCGTTTTCAGGTATCCATTGACCATACATATAGGCAAGCGCATTTCCTATTTCTCCTGCAGTTCCTTTGTGAAGGAAAGTGACGTATATGCCACCTTTAAGATCCACTAGTTTAAAATCATTGGGAATATTTTTAGTGATTTCAATTTCCTTTGCTGCCCAGGTTGTAAACGGAGCTTCTGGGTCAAACTTGTCTAGATACCCTTGAGGATAATCTTGAATAGAATAAAAAATGCCTGGATTTTTACCAGGAACATCCTTTTGCGAAGGCATAAATTTCTTCCAAACATGAATAGCTTGACTATCTATAACTGATGTCTCTATTGACATGCCAATGAGCTTTTTAGGCTCCATTTCTTGAATCTTTATGTCCTCCATGCTACAAAGAAATCAAATAGTAGAGTATAAACCAAAGGGTAAGGGGTAGTAAGTGCTCCATCTTTTTTGATGGAGGTGCGCAGAGCCTTTTTCAGGCTCAAGTACGGGAGCGGAGCGGACCACTGAATGACCCGACCGCTGGCAGTGGAGGCATGGCGGGAAAGCTAGCCAGTGGGTACCCCCAGAAAAAGAAAAAGGAGTCCAGTAGGCTATTTTTTATAGTTCGTGTCTTCTGATATCTTTAAGCGTCTTAAGAAAAATAAAACGATGACAAAGAAGATAGATTTCACATTGATAGGGGCAGGTATCATGAGTGCTACCTTAGGAGTGTTACTAAAAGAGTTGGTTCCAGAGGCGCAAATACTTATTTATGAGCGACTGAATAAAGTAGGGGCGGAGAGCTCGGATGCCTGGAATAATGCGGGGACTGGACACTCAGCTTTTTGCGAGCTAAATTATACGCCACAACGAGAAGATGGTACAGTAGATATTGATAAGGCTTTGAAAATTAGCGCTGCTTTTGAAGTATCAAAGCAACTGTGGGCTTATCTCAAAATGAACAATAAAATCAAAACGAATACTCCCTTCATCAATGATATCGATCACATGAGCTTTGTTTGGGGAGAGAAAAATAAAAAATTCTTGACTGCCAGGTTTAAAGAACTCACTAGATATACCATGTTTGAAGATATGCAATGGTCTACGGACTATGAACAAATTGCAGAATGGGTGCCGCTCATGATGAAAGGGAGAGATAAAAAAGAAAAAATTGCTTCTACTCGGATGGCCATCGGAACAGATGTAAATTTTGGAGCGATCACTAGAGGTATGATTGAGTATCTACAATCTTGTGATGGGGTGACGCTCAGTTTGGCAAGTGAAGTTCAAGATCTTACTCAAACAAAGCAAGGTAAATGGATGATTGATGTCAAAAATCTAGAAACAGATCATGAAGAATCCGTTGAAAGTGATTTTGTTTTTATTGGCGCAGGAGGGGGATCGCTCAAAGTGCTAGAAAAATCAGATATTCCTGAAGGAAGGGGATATGGTGGTTTTCCAGTGAGTGGACAATTTCTCAAGTGTACCAATCCAGATGTAGTGGTAAAGCACGAAGCAAAAGTGTACGGTAAAGCAGCCACCGGTTCTCCACCTATGTCGGTACCTCATCTGGATACTAGAATGCTCGATGGAAAGAGGTCATTGCTCTTTGGTCCTTATGCAGGATTTAGCACTAAGTTTTTGAAGAACGGGTCCTTTATGGACCTTCCGCTCTCGCTCGAAATGCATAATGTCTGGCCTATGCTTACGGCTGGTATCCACAATATTGATTTGACTAAATACTTAATCCAGCAAGTCTTCCAATCGCCGGAAGATAGATTTGCTTATCTGCAGAAATATTATCCTGAAGCAAAGTTTGAAGATTGGGAGTTAACTATAGCAGGGCAGCGTGTCCAAATCATAAAGAAAGATAAAGAAGAAGGAGGGGTACTCAAATTTGGTACTGAAATCGTTTCCTCGGCGGACAAATCATTAGCCGCTTTGCTTGGCGCATCACCTGGAGCATCCACCTCTGTCTCGATCATGTTGGATGTATTGAATACCTGTTTTCCTGACAAAATGAGGTCTAAAAAATGGCAAGATAGTTTGGTGAAAATGATTCCTTCTTATGGTCAATCCTTGATATTTGACCCTCAATTATGTCGGAAAACAAGAGCTAGAACCACCAAAGTATTAAAATTGGAAGACAAATCGGCTTTAAATTCTTAAATAGCATTATAGCTATTTGAATTGACGTAAAAACGGGGAACTATAGATTTAGGGTAGAAGTTAGGTCTTTTTATTATTTGTAAGTGTCAATCTATCAACAATATAAAAGATAATACACTACAAAATTAGTTTTTTAAATTTACCCCTTTTTTTGTATTTTAAAATGGTTAACTTTAATGCTCCATTGCAAAGACAAATAACGATTATGAACGCAGGCATACGGTCCTTCATTATATGTTTTTTATTGTTTCCCCTTTCAAGTTTATTATTTGCTGGTACTGGTCCATGTACTGCCACCAACTATCAGTTGAGTGACTTTGGTATCACTAGAACTTATACCTTAGATAACGGTACTTTTGATAATATTGCTGATCCAGGCTGTGGCGATTATCAAGGTCAAGATTTCTGGGTAATGTTTACAGGGCCAACATCTGGTTTAGTCAATATCGAACTTTTGGATGGAAGTATAACAGATGCCGCTTTCGAAGTGTACTGGAATGCATGTAATGGTTTATCGGCTTCGATAGGATGTTTTGCAGATAGAAACTGTGGCGCGAACTTGATGCCAGGTGCAAACCTAGAAGTACTACCAGGTGAAACTTATCACGTTCGTATTTTTCGAGAGGGTGGAGGGACTGGAACTCTCGATTTTAGAATGTCTGATCTTGGAGGAAGCGAATTTTCATTAGGAGGGGATGCTACCGTTTATGATTCGGGCGTTCCAAATCAACGATGCTTCCAATTGACAACGGAGACGAACAATCAAGTAGGTTGTGCTTGGTTCGACACGCCCATAGATTTCTCTTCGGGTTTTGAAATTAACTATCAATTATTTTTTGGAGATATAGATGACAATGGAGCTGATGGAATTGCATTCGTGTTTCATACAGATCCTACACCACCTTGCGACAACGCAGGTGGGCAATTAGGAGTCGTAGGTATTAGCAATTCTTTCATAGTCGAATTTGATACATGGACTAACCCGGATTTTGGTGATAATATCCCTCAAGATCATGCAGCTATTAATATTAATGGTTTTATTGATATTCCGGTAGCTGCTCCCGTACCCATTGGTGTTAATGGCAATGTGGAGGACGGAATGTTTCACGACGTAACTATTTCTTGGGACCCAACTACTAATCTCTTTTTGGTTATTTTTGATGGAGTTGAAGTTATACGTGTAGATATTAGTGCCATTATAAATTTACTACCTTTTTTCACTGGTAGCGATCCAGTATTCTGGGGACTAACAGGTACGACAGGAGGAGCGTTTAATGATCAAATCTTTTGCTTTGATGGTTTTGAAATTGAAAATACCAATTCAGTAGAAACCAGAATAGATGAAATTATTTGTGATGGAGATCCTTTTGTTTTTAATGGTGAAGTATTGTTTGATCCTGATACTTATGTAGAAGTATTTCCAGCGTCTAATGGATGCGATAGCACTGTAACCTTAACTCTTGAGCTAGTAGAAATAATGCTAGATGGCGATGATATGATTACTATCCCATGTGGCGACGATGAAGTGAGTGAAATAATAACAGTAGATCTAGAATCAAATGTAGACCTGTCTGGATTTTCTTTCACTTGGAATACGGATGACGGAGTTATCGAATCGGGTGAAAATTCTTTAATGCTCGAAGTCTCTGCGCCAGGCACATATATTTTGACGGCTGAGTATGATTTCTTGGGTTGTGAGGAAGAGTTCGTGGTAGAAGTGAATACTACACCTGCTCCTGAACTAGGTCTAAGCCCTGCATTTTTATCCTGTGATGATAATGCCAATGTAGTATTGAATTCATTTTTTGACGAGACAGAAAATGAAATCATATGGACTACAATGGATGGAAATATTGTAGGAGAAGATGATATTGTAAATCCTACTGTTGATACCATAGGAATATATACGGCGACGATTACGAACAGCATCACAGGTTGTACATCGTCGGCGTCTCTAGAGGTTTTTGGCCCTGGCAGCGCAGTAGTAGAGCCACAAGTATCATTTTGCCCAGGTACGACCGAAGAAATATTTTTAAATGCAGAATTGTTTGGGGAGATTCAAGATTTTGTTTGGATGCCTGCATCAGGATTGAATGATGCAACAAGTATAAACCCACAAGTTCTAGATCTAAGCAGTCCTCAAACTTTTACATTAGAAGTATCTACAAGAAGTGATGTAAATTTGGTTTTCAATTCCACCTTTGCTCTAGGTAATACTGGTTTTACGTCTGACTACCAAGAAGGAATAGCCGCCTCAGGAAGATTTCTTATAACAAATGATCCTACAGAATTTTTCCCTTCATTTTCTGAATGTGATGATAATAGTAATACAGATGATATGATGATGGTAGTAGATGGCGATGTCGCTCCCAATCAACAAATTTGGTGTCAAGAGATAGATGTTACCTCAGGGGTGGAATATGTGTTTTCATTTTGGTATACCAATCTTTGCGAATCATGTGCTAATCAATTTCCAGAATTGTCTCTTACTATAAATGGATTGGAGGTCAATACACCTATAGTTTTTGATGGAGAAGACTGTGTATGGGAGCGTATAGAAGCAAATCCTTGGATTGCAGATGAGAATACCGCTGAGATTTGTATCACAAACCTTAACCAATCTACTTCTGGTAACGATTTGGCTATAGATGATTTAGAATTTTATGAACTTTGTAAAACTACTCATCAGGTAGAAGTTTTTCCACTCAATGAATTAGGAATCTCGATTGACCCTGCGGAAATAGTTTGCCAAGCCGATAGCATTGTCGTATTGAATGCAAATCCAATAGGAGATGATTTGATTGACTTTTCTTGGTCATGGGAGGTATTTGATGAGAATGGAATCTTTTTAGAAAATACGGATAGCGCATCACCTACTGTACAAGGACCAGGTACATACTTTGTTACATTAATAGATAATTTATCTGGATGTTTTATTGTAGACAGTATCGTTTTGGAAGTAGTAGAATTTGACTTTCCGGATTTTTCTCTTTCTGGCAATGATCTCACTTGCGACCAAACGTCTAGTCAAATTGCAGTCGAAGGTCTCGACCTTTCAAATTTTTCTTTCGAATGGAGTAATGCCAACGGAACATTCATAGATAATAATGACGGAAGTATTGAAGCATTAGACGGCGGAGAATATTTTGTAACCTTGACTAACTTGAGTAACAACTGTACAGAGATGCAGTCTATTTCTATATCTTCAGATGAAAATCTACCTGAAGTAAACATTGCACCAGTAGATACTTTGACTTGTTCAGATATAGGCGAAAGTTTTTTATTAGAAGGCGCCTTTATAGTCAATGATAATCCTTCTGTCACTTTAGTCTGGACGACGATAGGTGGAAACATTTTAAGCGGAGAGGATTCTGAATCTGTAGAAGTATCTGGGTCAGGAACCTACGTCTTGGAGGTCATCAATAATGATAATGGATGCAGTAGCTCTGCCACGATTGAGGTCGCGGAAGATTTAACACCACCAGATGCATTATTGATCGGCGGTAATAGCTTGGATTGTAATATTACTCAAACGGATTTACTGCTCCAATTACCTGGAAATAGTGATTTTAGTTTTGAGTGGACTAGTATAGGGGGTAATATTATTACAGATACCAACCTATCGCAAATTACTGTAGATAGAGGAGGTGAGTATCAAGTATTGATAACAGATAATATTACTGGTTGTACAACACCACTAAATATAATGGTTGAGGAAAATCTTTCACTACCAAATTTCGACATTGAGCCCCTTAATTCTATAGATTGCAACAATACAGAAACTCAGATAATAGTAAATGGAACTGATTTGGCATTCCAATGGACCTCTGATCCAAACATTATTTCTGCCTTGGATGGAAATTCTATTTCCGTAATTGATGGCGGAAATTATAGCGTGTTATTAACCAATGCGCTTACAGGCTGCGATACGACTATAAATATTTCGGTAGACTCTGATTTTACGCAGCCGAATGTAGAAGCAGGTTCTCCGCAGACCTTTGGATGTGCAGACCAATCTCTGTTTTTGTCTGGTTCTTCTTCGTCTAATATTGCTGCTATTGATTGGCAAACGGCAGGAGGATTAATTATTTCTGGACAGAATACTTTGACACCTGAAATAGGTGGCGCCGGAATTTACTTTCTGTCTATTACTGGGGATAATGGATGTATAAGTCGTGACTCCGTTATAGTGGAGCCCGATAATGATATTCCAAATATTGCTCAAATCGATGAACTTACTCTAGATTGCAATACCTTAGAAGTGATTTTAGATGCTACGAGCTCAAGCAGTGGAATGGGCTTTTCTTTCGAATGGCGAGATCAAAACGGAGATTTAATTACTGATTTTACTACACTTAATCCTATTGTTTCTGAAGTGGGAGAGTATCAGTTGTCAATTCTAAATAACGATAATGGTTGTAGTGCAGAGACAATTATTAGTGTCATCGGAAATTTTGATGAACCTAATGCCCCAACTACTTCAGTGGATGCACTCACGTGTATGGCCTCTTCCTCTATATTCGGTTTGGAAACAAGCAATCCAAATTGGACCTATTCTTGGTCGAATACAAACGGAATTATTATGGGTGAGAATCAATTCCAATTGGAAGCTTCCATGGAGGATACTTATATCTTGACAGTCACCGATCAAAGCAACGGATGCACTAGTGAATTTAATTTTGATCTCATTTCCAGTGTGAATAATCCTTCTCTTTCTTTTGATGGACCTACCGTGTTATCTTGTCTTGAAAGCGAAATAACCATAATCGCTAACTCAGATGCTACTAATCCTACTTATTCATGGCAAACTGCTGATGGTAATATCTTGAGTAGTACGGACGCTTCTATGGTTCAAGTCAATGGCTCTGGTACATATGAAGTTACCATTACGGATGGACTTACAGGTTGTATAGCGATAGACCAAATAGAAATTTCTAGTAATAGTGATGCCCCTGTCATCGAGATTCAAGAACCTGATAATCTAACTTGTGATGTAGATGAGATTTTATTGATATCTAATGTGACCAATGTAGGCGCAGATATTGATTTTATATGGTCTACTGATGATGGTATTTTGAGTAGCCCCAATGGTGGTGGCAATATCTCAGTTAGTTCGCCAGGTACCTACACGCTCACTATTATAAATAATGAAAATGGGTGTGAAAATACTAGCTCTATTATAGTGGAAGAGTCCGTAAGCACATTCCTTATCAATATAGATATGCCTGATATGTTAGATTGTGATATATCAGAAATCATATTGAATGCTGAAGAGGTTATGGGAGGCAATATTGAGTACTTGTGGACTACCATAGATGGTAATATTGTGGATGGTGCGGATGGTTTGAATCCGACAGTCAACCAGGGAGGAGAGTACATCTTGACGGTTACAGATGCAAACAATGGTTGCTCTTTTTCCTCAAGTATTATTGTAGAGCAAGATGGAGATGTTCCTTTGATTGAGTTGGTTCAGCCTGATGATTTATCTTGTGTCGCTACGACCCAAATTATTGATGCTACTGGGAGTAGTGAGGGTTTAGATTTTCTAGTACAATGGACTACTCTAAATGGTAATATTATTAGTGGGAATAACACACTTACACCGACGGTGGATCAAGATGGTGATTACCTACTGACTATTACCAATGTGATTAATAACTGTGAAGTTACACAGCTTGTAAGTATTGATATAAATGAAACAACACCAGTTATCGATTTTGAACCAATAGATGATATTAATTGTGATAGTAATGGCGCCGTAGTAATTGCTGCTAATCTATTAAGTATGAATACAAATGTTTCATATGAATGGACTACGAATATGGGAAGTATAGTAGGAGAAAACAATCTTCCAAGCGTACAAGTAGACGCTGAAGGACAATATATCCTAGTCATTACAGACTTAGAAAACGGCTGTAGTGATACCTTCACTGCGGAGGTAGTAGCGAACATGGAAGTGCCTGATGTATCTATAAACAGTCCTGAAATTATTGATTGCACAAATATGCAAAGCACCATCACTTTAGACATTCCTACTTCCAATCAAAATTTGATTTTTAATTGGAGCACAGATGATGGAGCATTCACTGGAGATGCAGATAGCAGTGAAATAATTGCAACAATGGAAGGAAATTATTCTGTTACGATTACGGATACCCAAAGCAATTGTGAAGTGGTTTTGACTGCATTTGTAGAGGCAGATAGTGAAGTGCCTGATTTGAACTTTATCGCACCTGATACCATTAATTGTGTAAACTCTATTGCTGTTATAAACACACAGACAGACTTGAATGGGTTGATTTATAGTTGGACGACAGAGGATGGAAGTATCGTAAGTGCAACCAATGGTGAAGACCTTGTTGTAGATGCCTCTGGGACCTATACACTAGTCGTAATTAATTCTGCTAACAATTGCCCAAATACAATCGAAGTTGAAGTTTTTGAAGATATTGAGTTGCCTGTAGTAGAGATAGAACCAGCGCTTGACCTAACATGTATCATCGAGGAACAAAGTCTTTCTGGCAACGGAAGTTCTATGGGGAACGAGTTTGAGTATCTATGGACTTCCCCGACAGGCAGTATTGTTTCAGGTGGGACAACCTTGAATCCACTTATTGCGGCTCCTGGTTTGTATACGCTACAAGTGACGAATATAGACAACAATTGTGTGCAAGTCGATTCTATATTGGTGTCCGAAAATACCCTGCTACCTTTAGCAGGGATCAATCCACCAGATATAATAAACTGTATCAATGAGACGGTTATATTAAGTACTGATGCTTCTCAAAATACAAATTTTGTTTTTGAATGGACAACCCCTGATGGTAATATCATATCTGATCCTACTATGCCCACTGTGGAGGTGGATATGCCAGGTACCTATGAACTAACACTTGTAGATAATATTAATGGCTGTGATAATATTCTTCTGATTGATGTAATAGCTGACTTAGAACCACCATTATTAGAGCTTATGCCTGGCTTTACATTGACATGCGATAATACAGATGGCTTGCTTTCTGTCGAATCTTTAGATCCAAATGCTATCTTAACTTGGACAAATAGCCAAGGGGAGATTTTATCTACTGATAATTCAGTAGTAGTTGACGCAGCCGGTATTTATTCTGCTACTGCGGTTTCCGCTATCAATGGGTGTGTCACTAACCAAGAGGTCGAAGTGTTCCTAAATGAAAATGTACCAACAGATTTGATTGCAGAGATCATTCCTCCTTTATGCTTTGGAGAAACAGGTAGCATTGATTTGATAGAAGTTGTAGGGGGAGAGGGGCCTTATTTATTTTCTATAGATGGAGGACAGTCCTTCGGAGATTTGACCACTATTGATAATTTATCAGCAGGCACAATCAATGAGATCATCGTGATGGATATAAACGGATGTGAATTCGATACAGAATTTACTATCCCAAATGTACAAGCAGTGACTGTGGATCTACCAGTAGGAGCGGATTTATTGATTGGTGAAGCTTTTCAGATTTTAGTAGAGACAAGCATTCCATTGGACGAAATAGCTCAGATAATCTGGACGCCTGAGACAGGTTTGAGTTGCACAGATTGCCTCAATCCGACGGTGACGCCATCTGCGAGCATTGACTACCAAGTAGAGATAATTAATACCAATGGTTGCTCAGATATTGCTACTATTCAGTTGAGAGTAGACCGTAATCAAGACGTATATATTCCGAATGCTTTTTCTCCATTTAATGAAGATGGATTCAACGATTTCTTCTACGTCTACACCAAGGAAGGTGTTGTTTCTCAAATTCAATCTTTGCAAGTGTATGATCGCTGGGGCAATCAAGTATTCCTAAATGAGAACTTTAGCCCTAATGAAGCTACCAGTGGATGGAACGGTACATTTAGAAATGAACGTATGCAACCGGGCGTTTTTGTATACTACACTATTGTCGAATTTCAAGATGGTTCAACAGAACTTTTCAAGGGAGATGTGACATTGATGGAGTAGGTATTTTAGCGTATTTGGGCGAGCCCTCTGCACTGTGCATCCGCTTCAAGCTATGCGCACAGTGTAGAGGTCAGGCTCCTGCAGGCTCGGCATTCGCCTCGGTATCCAGAGGGTATATACCAATCTTACGTTACACTCCAGATTGATATATACCCTCTGGACACGGCTCCTTTGGTCGCCCCTTCCATATCCTTCTCGCAAAAAAAAATAACTTTTATCACGAAAAAATGCAGCGTTATGGCCTCAAGAGGCTTCTATCTAGTGTATATTAGGACAATAGTTACTTGAAATAACTGTTAAAACACTCATGGTTACGATTTTCCTCGATGGTTTATTGTTAAAATGTGTATCTTTCACGTGCTATATTCGATTTTAATAACCTCAATTGATAATCACTATATAGTTAATATTGCAAAATGTTTTTTTAGTTGAGGCATTTGAAAACAAAGGATATGATCATACAGTTAATCAAAAGCAACTTACTTGTTTTATTTTGTAGCATATTTTGCATAGGGGTCTACGCGCAATCAGTAGGCTGTGACAACCAAGTTTTGAATGCCGGTATTGATTCTAGATTGTGTTTCAATCCAGATGGAGGGATGGTAGATTTGATTGGTTCCTCTTCATCTAATGTTATTGGATATATTTGGTCAGACGAAAATGGAGAAATAGCAAGAGATAATTTAATAGTAGAAGATTACTTTGTCTCAGAGACCACCGTTGTTAGCCTCAGCGGTATAGTTATCAGCGATAATCAAATAGTAGATGGTGACTTCGGTACAGGAGATGACTTTAGCATGGGGTTTCCACCTAATTATCAAGGAAGTTTTTTTACAGATTATCAAGTAGGTCCTTTTCAAGATTTTCCAGACCCAAACGCAGATCCTGATGATATGCCAGATAGAGGAGATGTAGGTTTCGTATCGCCTTTGGAGGATGATGGATCCTACATTGTTACGGACGATTCCTTTAATGGAGGTTTTGGTTTTACAACTTGTATGGAACCTTCGGGCCAGGGTGGAAATATTGCAGTATTTAATTTAGGAGCTGAAAGAAATAAAATCATTTGTACAAGAGTGCAATTGACAGCTGGAAACGAATACACCTTCGGAGTAGAGGTAGCCACCGTAGGGGAGGTAACCTATCAAGATTTTGGAGGTGATCCAATAGACGGGCCGCCTGATGGAACAGATATAATGGATAACCCAGGAGGAGATTTCGATGGGGATGGATTTCCGAACGAAGAAGATTGTTGCCCTTTTGCACCTAGTACTGCAGCAGATGATTGTTCAGTTTGCCAACCTTTTGGCAGTGGTGACCCTGACTCCGACGCTGATGGGATTCCAGATGATAATGATAACTGCCCATTTGTCTTTAACCCTGATCAGGATTCTTCAGTTTGTTCCACACAGGATAGAGACGGAGATGGTGTCCTGGATTGGCAAGACAATTGTGTCGAAGTGAGTAATGCTGGTCAAGAAGATAGGAACGGAGATGGCATAGGAGATGCTTGTGATACAGATGCCCCTGGAGGAGACGATGGAGGTCTAGGAGGTGGAGATTTTGGTGAATTTTGTATTCCATTCTTAGAACTAGAATTACAAGGTGTAAATAATCAAAATACAGTAATCGGCCCAAGGCACGAGTCTGAATTAGAATTTTGTGTTTGGACGGACATGGTTCGAACTTTTACAGCCAATGTGACAGGAGAAGTGGAACTATGTTTGATGAGTGCTTGTAATTTTGCTGGAGGAAATTTATTAGCTATTGATAATCTTCAATTTTCTGAAACTTGTAGATTTAGTGATGAGCTTACTATTTTTGTAGATGATATTTCTGCAAATATATTACCAGTTGAACCACTAGATTGCAATACCGAAGGTGTACTCTTGGAAGGAGAGTGGAGTGCTATTGTGGAAAATAATAATAATGTTGATTTTTTCTGGTATGAACAGAACCAAGGAACGCTCATTGATGGCGCTACAGAAGAAGATTACTTTGTAGATGAACCGGGGACTTATAATTTTATAGTCTCCAATAATGAAACAGGATGCTTCGTAGAAGCCTCAATTACAGTTGAAGACAATTTTTCAAATCCTGAAGCAACAATAGAATTTCCAGATACACTATCATGTGTAAACGAAATAGTTGTCTTAGATGCATCTGCATCTGCTGGAGGATCTGCTGATGACACTTATATATACGAATGGAATGGGGTCTTCGGTGGAGAATTTCTTAATGGAGAACCTGATGGCAATTCGCCTATCCAAGAAGTAATTGGTAGTGGTACGTATGAATTATTGGTTACCAACACCTTTAACGGCTGTACATCTTCAACGGTCATTTTTGTAGAAGAAAACTTAGCCGCTGTTGAATTGGAATCCTTAGAGTCAAACTTTGAATTAGGTTGTGATGTCCAAGGGGTTGAGTTTGATGTAGATACTTCTTTGGACCCCGAAACGGATATGAACGACATATTATATGTATGGACATTAG
>CAYZUW010000081.1:0-13679 GCA_964481325.1 uncultured Saprospiraceae bacterium | reverse complement strand
CCAGAAATACTTCTATTAAAAAACCAATCCTCGACTTGTAAGTTTTTAAGCCGTTGCAATCTTTCAATCAATTCATCAGGTGCTTTACCAAAAACCCTTATATAGTTCTCTGTCAGCATCCCATCTTTTACAAAGCAGACATTGTCATGAGAATTGTCTTTCTTCTTAGCATTGAATAGATTGGAAGCACATACTCCGTTTTCAATCTCTGCCCCGCCACCTGCGGCACTTGGTTTAATATGATCCACCCAATCTACCTGCCAATTAGATTTGATACCATTATCTAAAAACCATAGTGAAATTGCACTAAAGGCGCAAGTAGCTCGATCTCTTACATATATTTTGGCTTTTTTAATTTCGGTAAACTCTTTTCTTTTGTGGGGCATTTGTTTTGTTATTTTTCTTGAAGCTATGATTTCGACTGTGAGAGTTGTTATCACTAGATGTTATTATCTCGGTAATTCGCTTAATTATTTATCGAAATTGAAGATAGCCAATCTAATCGTCTAAAACTTATTATGGCAAGATTTAATTCCAAACAGGTTCTGTTTTATAATTTGTCAGAAATCCACTAATGCTCTTTCTTTAATTAAGGATTTAATAAATTTAGGAGGGCCCATCCTACTCAAAAACTATACTCTAACACTGTTTTCAAAAAGAAAGGCGAACCAGGAGTAAAGTGAATTTCTTCAATGGGATTGGGTTCGTCAAACAACCTTGATTCGGTGGCGAACTGGGTTTCGTTCCACTCGACATTGAAAAGGTTTTGGATTTGGATGCCTAGGCTGATGTTCTTTCGTTTGTAGCCCAGATTGAGGTCCGTGATGGCATAGCCTTCTGCGATGATTGAATTATCTTCATTGGCAGGTCGGTCGGCTAGGTAGCGAAAATTTATGCCTCCATAAAAGCCAGATAAATCCGATACGCTGATACCACTTACTAATGTGAAGTTGGGTGCAAGGGGAATAAAGTCTTGGCCATCTGACTCCTCTACGGATCTAGCATAAGAGTAAGTAGCGTCCACATTCCAATACAACCAGGGAAAAGGTTGATAACGATAGCTCAAGTCGACACCTTGGCGTCGGGTTCGCCCACTAGGCTCCACAATGCCCGCGTCTCCTACGTACACAAACTCTTGTTCTAAAAACAAGTACCAATAGGTCGCGTTGAGTATCACTTTGGGGCTAGGCTTCCAGATAAATCCAGCATCCATCCCGTAGGCAGCGGGTAAAATCTCTCTACCCTCTTCTGCAATCACCACGCGGGTATCATTGGAGTGAAAGCCTTTACCGAGTTTGAGATACAACTGCAGTTGATGCGAGTGGGTATATAAAATATTGAGGTTCGGATTTACAATAAATTCCGTCTCAGTTTGCGTTTGAAAGTTCGAGAGCAAAGCGTCGTTGTATTGAAAATCAAAATAGTCTACTCGGACCGAAGGCTTAAGGGTCCAGCCGCTTATGTCAATACTAGTACCTAAGTAAGCGGCTACATTGGTCTCATCAATATCACCTAATTGAAGCTGTTCGATGGTTTCAGAACGGTTAGCAGTACGTGAAAGTTCATTGTCATCGCTTTTGTCATTGCGAAGGCTAATGCCAGCATGCCATGTCCCTCTAAAAATATCAGATGCAAACGATTTTTTGTATTCGCTAATCAAGCCATAGATGTTACGGTTTTCTCTTTGCCTTATTTGGTCACCAAGGATTGGGTTCTCTAGAAAAAAGGTGAAATTGGAGAACAGTTCAAAATCGTATTGACTCCAAAAGACAAAACTTTTTAGAGAAGATTGCTCATCGATAATTTTATCATAGTTGATCAATAGATTTGTTCTAGAGGTGGTCCCGCCCTCTGTATCATCAATCGCTCCAAAGCGAGATATGGCTCCACTATCAACTGCACGTTGCGGTATTTGTCCTGAGGCATCCCACTTGCTGTCGAAATATGATGCAGTAATCCCAACCTTTTCGGACTTTGAAACGACTCCAGAGTACTTTCCAACGATATTTGTTCTATTGAAGTTTTGTGGACTATCGAAGGGACCATCTGAAGATAAAAATTCTGTTGCCAGGTAGGCATTATGGGTATCATTGTCTAGCAAATTGAACATACCTAAAAGTCGAAAAGAATCAAACTGCCCTGCTTCTAATTTTACGGAGCTGCTCTGAAGTTTTCTCTTGGTGACAAAATTGGCATATCCAGCTGTATTGAAGTTGCCTTTATTTTCATAATACGGTCCTTTTCCAAAATCAATTTTCTGGATTGTTTCAGGAATTATAAAATGTAAATCTGCATATCCTTGTCCGTGGGCATGAGAGACCATATTCACGGGCAAGCCATCCACCGTGACATTGATATCCGTGCCATGGTCAATATCAAAGCCTCGTAAAAATAATTGTTCTGCTTTGCCCCCGCCTGCATGCTGACCAATGAACAAGCCTGGCACCTTTCTGAGTAGGTCTTGAGAAGAATTAACGGGATTAGTTCGCAAGTCTATATCTGCTATTAAATGAAGTGGATCTATAGAGGGAGAAATGACTATTTCGTTTAGGTTGATAGAACTATTGCTTAGCACAATATTTAGGGGTGTATTTAAATCCTTTACACGTATGTATTTCGTCTGATAGCTGAGATGTTCGATTAGCAGTGTATCTCCTACGGAAACATCGTCTAAGAAAAAATTACCTTGGCCGTCGGTATACGTAAAATGGGTAGTCTTGGTATTTAAGATAGTGGCTTCCTCTACAGTATATTGAAATTCATCTGTGACTACACCTGAAAGAGTTTGCGCGAATAAGGTCCCGCCGAATAAAAGAAAAAATAGCGAGAAATATTGTTGTATCATCTAAATATCAATTGATGCATCATATTATTGAGAAATATCGATTCAACAGGAAAAGTACTTCTCTAAAAAGCGGCAAAAATACGTAATACCAAGGATGTTTAAAAGGATACGATAAGCCAAATCAGCGTCTATCGTCCAACGGACTAGTGATGTGCAAGGGGATCTGCTGGTAGCCAACTGGAGCCTTTTCGGCGGAAGGCGGGGGCCAGTAGATAGACCAAGGCAAACTCTTCTTTGCCGCAGGGCCGAGCTGACTAGCGAGCCCTGGAACGTAACGACGCAGGCTACCGACGGTAGGAGGAAGTCTGGGTAGGCCCCAAATCAATACATTCTTTATCAAAACCTTCCTACTCTCGGCATAAAGTAATAAATAAGTCAAATCGAATCCATTGAGGGACAGGCTTAGTATATAGCCAGCTCTAATTGGTATATTTGCAGTAAATAAGTTACATGGCAAAGATTCCAATCAATTTAAAGACGGGAGAGGCAGGAGAGGCACCCTCGGGGCTCATCATCGGTATAGACCTGGGGACGACGAATAGTATAGCAGCGTATACGCTGGATAATCAGCCTATGGCGATCAAGGGGGCAGATGGTAAGCATTCCTTAGTGCCAAGTATCATCTACTTTGAGCAAGATGGTGGCGTAAAAGTGGGCCATGAGGCAAGTGCACAGATGGAGCTAGATCCTGAAAATACCATATATAGTATCAAGCGATTGATGGGAAAGTCTTTTGGGGATGTGGAAGATTTTGAGCAGTACTTTAGCTATAAGGTGATAGACGAGGACGATGAGAAATTGGTCAAGATACAGATTAGAGATCGGTTTTATTCTCCTATCGAACTGTCCGCGCAGATCCTGAAGCAACTCAAGCAAAATGTGGAAGCACAACTTGGAGCGAAGGTGAATAGAACTGTAATCACGGTGCCAGCCTACTTCAACGATGCACAGAGACAGGCGACACGAGATGCAGGTAAACTAGCGGGGCTGGATGTGCTACGCATCATCAATGAACCTACGGCAGCGGCACTAGCCTATGGCCTAGAGGCTACCGAGAATGCCTTGATAGCGGTCTATGATCTCGGAGGGGGTACATTTGATATATCTATACTGCATATCCAAGATGGCGTCTTTGAGGTGCTGTCAACCAATGGGGATACGTTTCTTGGAGGGGACGACTTTGATAGAGCAATACAGGATTATTGGATAAGGGAAAATAAATTGGAAACCTGGAAGACGGACAAATCAGCCATGCAGCAACTGCGTTTGGCAGCAGAGCAGGCAAAAAAAACGCTAAGCTCGGCGGATGACTATAGCGCGATACTGAAAAAAGAGGAGGATGAAATAGAGGTGTCAATAGACAAGACCATTTTTGCGAACCTTGTCAATAGCTTAGTACAAAGAACGATAGATGCCTGTGATCAGGCACTGAAGGATGCTGAAAAATCAATTGGAGATATAGACGAAGTGATACTCGTAGGAGGATCGACTCGAATGCCTATCGTGAAAGAGGCTGTGGCTGCGTTTTTTGATAAGAGACCAAATGACAAACTAAATCCAGATGAGGTAGTAGCACTAGGCGCGGCTATCCAAGCAGACATCTTGAGTGGGAATCAAAAAGGGATGCTACTGCTTGACATCACTCCCCTCTCTCTAGGTATAGAAACCGTAGGTGGGCTAATGGATCCTATCATCCAAAGAAACTCTAAGGTGCCTATACGTGCAGGGCGTTCCTATACTACCTCGGTAGATGGACAGACTAATCTAAAGGTAGCAGTTTACCAAGGTGAGCGGGACCTGGTCGCTAACAATAGAAAGCTAGGAGAGTTTATCTTAAAGGGCATCCCTCCTATGCCAGCAGGTATCCCTAAGATAGAGATTCACTTTATAGTGAATGCAGACGGTATACTCAAGGTGAAGGCCAAAGAGACGCGCTCAGATACTAAGACGGAGGTGGTCATCAAGTCGCAATACGGAGTCAGTGAAGAGGATATGGCAAGAATGCTATTGGACTCTATCCAAAACGCAGAAGCAGATATGAAAATAAAAGTGTTGCTCGAGGCGCGCAACGAAGCAGCTAATATACTGCTCGGTGTAGATAGATTTGTAGCACAAAATGCAGACTTACTTTCTGAAGAACAGTCCACTGAACTCAGCCGTTTGAAGGGCGAACTAGATGACGCTAAAAATGGCGAAAATAAAGATACCATCAATCTCGCTATCCAAAAATTGAATGAGTACACTGCTCCATTGGCGCACTTGGCAATGGACAAGGCCATTCAAGAAGCTATGAAAGGCAAAAAAGTCTAGCATTTTTGTATTTTTAAAAAAAAAGTTGATGAGACGGAATTGTTTACGTAAAATCAATGTTAGGATGAGGTCTAAAATAGCCTATACCATGAATCGCTTACAACCAATCCTTACGGCAATTATATTGTCACTATTTATTCTTGTTCCTTTTAATGCAAGTCATGCTCAAGGAAAGGACAAGATGGAAAAAGAACTTAACAAGATTATAGCCTTTGATGCCGAGATTGACTTTAATAAAGTTCCAGGCATGGTCATTGGTATCATCCAAGGGGACTCTACCTACATCTATGGATATGGATCTTTATCAAAAGATAAAGATGTCATACCACGAAATAATAGCATATTTGAATTGGGAGGCATCACTAAGGTGTTTACCGCTTCGCTAGTTGAGCTATTAGTCGAAGAAGGTTTGATGGACTATAACGCAAGTCTTAATGAATATCTGCCTGCTGCTATAGTTAATGACAAATCTGACATCACTCTTCTAGAGGCGATATCGCATACAGGGGGCTTTCCTCGACTACCACATGGTATAGGTAAGCGCGAGCGAGAAGCCAATAATCCATATGCGTATTATGCAAAGAGTGATTTGCATGAGTTTTACAAGAACTACTATCCTATCGAAGAAGAGAAGCGGTATCAATATTCTCACGTAACGTATGCCATGATAGAGACTGCTATCGAGAATATAACGGGTCAGCGTTTTGAGGAGGTATTGAATGAAAGATTGATTGAGCCTATGGGGCTTACAGATACCAATATCAGATTGTCAGAGGAACAAAAAAGTCGTCTTTCAAATGGGTACAATATCTTGGGTAAGCAAACACGACCATGGAGATTTAGCAGTTTTAAAGGTTCTGTAGGGATGAAATCTACGGTTCTTGATATGATTTCCTTTCTAAAGCTGCAAATGGGTGAAGGCAATCCAGCTTTGGCGGCATCATTTACAGATATGCATGAGCCTGTATACAAAACGGATCTTGCAAAGAATAATTTTATTTCAAAAGGCTGGCATGTTATCAAGAAGAGAAACCATAGCATCGTCTTGCATGCTGGATCTACGAGTGGGCATCAGGCTTTTGCTGGTTTTGTAAAGGAGACCAATACAGGAGTAGTGATTCTTTCTAACTCAGAAAATTCTACCAATAGTCTTGGGTATTTGATTTTACGTTCAATAAATCAGAATTGGAAAAAACCTAAGTCTAAATCTTAATCAATTTTCAATGTGCAATTTCAATGTGCAATTTTCAATTTTAAAGGACAATGCTATGCTAGCGTCTTTGAAACCACCAGAGAGAACCTAAGTGCTACTCTTTGGTGGACAAGTCACCAAAGAAAAAAACAAAAAGCTACTATCATACAGCA
This sequence comes from uncultured Saprospiraceae bacterium, assembly GCA_964481325.1. Lineage (GTDB taxonomy): Bacteria > Bacteroidota > Bacteroidia > Chitinophagales > Saprospiraceae > JALZVN01. The sequence continues at coordinate 7,159 of CAYZUW010000081.1, read as the reverse complement.
ATAGAACAAGATTTATTTTAGACTATGAAAATTGGGGAGCAGGGCTTTCAGGTTCCCCTTTTTTTATTGTCAATTTTCAATAAATTTGCTTCGGTGCCTTGTACCCATTTAAAAGCTTCGGTGTCTCCGGTGGTAATTTTATATATGCAAAAGAATAGCTTCTCCCCTGTGTTCTTTTACCACCGAAGATACTGAAGAAAAGAGCTTATAGCCAATAGCAATCAACTAACAAGCTAACTCCTAAAACCTAATTCTTAACACCTGTTTTCTCAGCATACAATATCCTATCCTTTTGGTGAATGTCTTTTAGGATTTTCACTTCTTTGAATCCGCCTTGTTCGAATATTTCTTTTACTTCTTTTGCGTTGTATTCGTTGAGTTCTAGATAAACGTGACCGTTTGGGCTTAAGTGATCTTTTGTAAAATCGTAAATAAGTCTGTAAAAATAGTTGGGGTCTTTGTCCGGAGAAAATAAGGCAACGTGTGGTTCGTAGGCGATGACGTTTTGCTCTAGTTTATCTGCTTCTTCTTGGCCTATGTAAGGGGGATTACTGATGATGATATCATACTGATCTAGACCAGCTCTTTGTGCAACATTACAAAAATCGACCTGTAGGAGTTGCACTTTTTGTTGATGTCGGTCTACATTGAATTGTGCAATATCGAGAGCCTCCCGGCTGACATCTATGGCAGTAAAATTTGTACGTGGGTGGCTATATTTGATGGTGACGGGAATGCAGGCGCTTCCTGTACCGATATCTAAGACACTGGCCTGACTACTTTTTTTGTGATGCTCTCGGAATAAAGCAACTAGCTCTTCCGTCTCTTGACGAGGAATTAGTACGGCTGGGCTCACTTTGAATTTTAGGCTATAAAAATCAGCTTCACCCAAGATATATTGAACAGGCTCCTGCTTAGCCAAACAGGCTTTTAGGTTGGGCAAAGTGGCGTAATCAAAATTTGGCTTGCCCACTAAATCTTCATACAAGATACGACAGAGGCTCCTCAATTCGCCGTCTCCATATATAGGCAAAAGCGAAGTGCTAAAATCTTGAAATAGTTCTTCTTGTGTCACTCTAGTGAATTTGTAGCGTAATGCCGTTCTTTGGTTTCAGCGTAATGAGTGCTTCGATGGAATCATCCGTGAGCGCATCCAATTCTACTCTAAATTTTCTCAAAAATTGTACAAGGAAGATTTGCATTTCGAGCATCGCAAAATTATTTCCGATGCACATTCGAGGTCCAGCGCCAAATGGAAAATAAGCACTTGGATTTTTGACCCCAACGAATCGGTCTGGATTAAACTTCTGCGGTTCTACCCAATCTTCTTCTCTGTGGTGTGAGTGATACAAGAGTAAAATGATTAAAGTATTAGCAGGTATAATATGGCCGTTTATTTCATCTTCCCCTTTTGATATTCGATCGGATATCCAAGCAGGTGGATACATACGCATGGTCTCTAAAATGACGGCATTGAGATAAGGCATTTTCATGAGTGCTTCAAAACTCAATGCGCCATCTCCCAATTCCACATCCATTTCTTTTTTGAGTTTTTGAGCGACATCTTTGTGTTTAGCTAGCTTATACAGCATCCAGCTTAAAGCATTGGCTGAGGTTTCATGCCCCGCGACAAAGAGTATATTGGATTCCCAAAGCAATTGCTCTTCGGACATGGCTTCGCCAGTATCTTCGTAGCGTGTATTAATCAACATACCTAGTAAGTCGTCTGGTTGTTCTTTCAGTTCTTTACGAGAGCGAATAATTTTGAGTATTACTTCTTCAATATCAAGCGCGATATCTTTGTATTTTTTCATATCCCCCTTTAGCCAATACCAAGGCTGCATAAAGGGCTGTCGTACGCGCTTAATGATAAACTGCTGCACTTGAAAAATAGAAGACTCAATAGTGGCTAGTTCTTTGTCATTGGCGGCTGTACTGAAGAGCGCATTCCCGATTACCCTAAAAGCAATCTCCATCATTTTGGGGTACATATTGATAGCCTTTCCTCTAGAGTCCTCCAACTCCTCTAAATGGGTATCTACCACATCTTGAATAAGGGACACCAAATTTCTAATTCTATATTTATGAAATCCTGGCTGAATTAAACGCCTTTGTCTAAACCAATAATCTCCTTCACTAGTCAATAAGCCCTTGCCTATATACTGTGCTAGCATCTTTGTCTGCAACTCAGATTTTTCATAATTTTTATGATTTTTTTGCATGACCTGCCTGATGATCTTGGGATCTGAAGTCACCAAACCTTTTTTTACACCCCCCAAATACATATGAAAAGTGTCGCCATATTCTTGGATATATTGGTACATCACTGGGATGGGGCTGTGCACAAAACTAAGAACTCTTTTTAAGGATTTTATTCTAGGTATGAGTGGATACTTTTTCATGAACCCAAATATACGGATTTATACTTTTCCCACCTTACTCGCGCATTTGCTCTAATGTCCATATAGAAAAAGGCATAATCATATACATGATAATTCCCTCCTGGCAACTTGCCAATATTGTAGATTCTTCCTTCAGGCTTAGAGATATATAGGAGATTACCTACGCCAACCTTCGTGCTCAATAGGCTGGGTACGGGCGCATGGAGAAAGTGTGTGATGACACCGCTAACTTTCTGCCCTGCAACATCTGCCCATTCAAATAGCTCTCTTTTGTATTCATTGATAACAGCGCCTTGATTATCTTCTGGTTTACCTATGGGCTTGTCAATATCCCAAGTGGTAGGATTGATACAGAATGGTAAGTAGGTCATTCTTTTCTTGTACGCACCTCCATCTTTGGTTTTCATCCAGATACTAGCGTTATCAATATGGCGCAATGGATTGAAGCTCGTCAAAAAAGTATCCCAAGCCAATACGCAATGGACTTGGTCAGGCTTTTTTCCTGGCTTGATAAACTGAAATTCTTTTTCAAACTTAACCTGCGGAATCTTGTACCCAGGCAGATAAGCGGCTACTAAGCGTTTGCGCAATTTTTCATCATGCTCTACCCTTTCCGCCAATAAACGTATCCCCATTAAGGAGCCTTGACTATGCCCAGCGATAAAAAAAGGGCGATCGCCAATCTCAGATAAAAACTTTTCAAAAGCTCTTGCTATATCCGTGTAGGCCATTTCTAAAGCCGCATGTGCATCGTCCGAACCAACGAGGAAGGTATAGAAGGTAGCCTGCCTATAAATAGGTGTGTACACATCTCCAAGATGATTAAAGACTCCAGCTTGCCCTGGAAGTACGAGTTCTTCGAGCAATTGCCTTGATCGAATTTCTGTGATATCTGCATTCCAGTTGTCTCCTCCAAAAAAAGAAGTGGGATGAATAAAAAAGGTAGGCACCTCATTTACAGCATCTTCTTTTATGCCTTCAGGTTTGAATACAACTTTGCTTTCTAGGCTGGGATGTGCCAACCAAGATTTGGATTCGTCATAGTCAGGAATAGTGGGATCCGGGCACTCCTCAAAAGCCTTGTTGACCTTAATCTTCGATAAGACTTTAGACCATTTCTTCAACTCTTTGACAGTAGCTCTTATAGTGGACAAGGCAGTTTAGATTATTGGTCGTGTTTGGCAATATGATTTACTATGGTATTGGCAATCTCTGAAGGGATGATAGAAGATTTTCTTCTATTGAGGTCAAAGTGCACAGAAACGCTCACCATTTCAGCCGCTACCTTTCTCGTTTGCACATTGGTCATACGATGAAAAAACTTGAAAGATCGAGTAGAGATTTCTAAAACTCTTGAATCTATCACCATCAAGTCTTTTGGAAGGAGCTCATTGATATATTTTATATGATGCTCTACAGAAACGACAGACTTATTATTTTCTCGCATATAGTCGGGCGTAAAGCCTATACTACCCAGCAATTGGCAAGTAGCCTCTTCAAACTTAGCTAAGTAGCCACGGACGTGCATTTGGCCCAATTCATCACAATCTGTAGAAAAAACAGCTCCTCTGTAGGTATTGATCATGTTATTTTGCTTTTGTTACTTTTACGTAAGTACGCCCAGGAGGATTCCTTATAAAGCGATTATGTTCTGCTTGAAATCTAAGACTACTCCCTCCATCTTCGTTCATAGGTAATAGCATTGGATCGCCATTACTCCTTAATTCGAATTTCCATTGTTCCGTATCGTATTTATAAAAATCATCCCCACTGATTCGTGTTCCTGTAAAAGTAGAGCCACTTTTCTTGATTTCCCATACATTTTCTGGTGACCTCTCATCTTGCCATTGGCCCACAAATACTTTGCTCTCATTCTGACAGCTACAAAAAAGGCATGAAATTACTAGGAATAACAAAAGGAATTTAGAGTAAGGGTGGCGCATTGCATGATGGTTTATATGGCACAAAACTCTAATTTAAATAAATATCTCTAACCAAGAAACTTACTCCGAATTAAAATGTGTCAGGTTTATTGAGAAGTAAAGATAGGATAGCAAAAATCAGGGTAATTCCCAATACAGATGCGAGGATAATGGCAGACTTTGCTCTAAACCTCGCCTTTCTAAAAGTCTTCTTTCGCGACTTGGTTCGCTGTCTCAGACGCATCGCTTTGATAAAACCGATATTCGCAAATAAGCCAGCAAGGCCTAATAAGGGAAGCGCCCATGTCGTAGTGCCAATAGCCAAAGTGGCAATAACCCCAATGAGTAAAGCCAAACCTATAGCGCTAAACACGATGGCATGTTTAGCTTTCTTCTCAAATTTCGCAACGACTGCTGGATGGATGGCTGGAAGTTTCTTTGTTGCTTGTTCATTCTTAGCACCCTTTACAGCCTTTCCACTCTTGACTGCGTATAGAGGGGATTGCCCTAGCATCATTAGGAGCGATACTATTCCTAAAACAATTAAACCCTTACTGGAGTACCTTTTGTTCATTAATGTCTTCTTCTGCGCGATTGTATCGCAAGGTAGCAATTTTATCCATGTCACAGGTCTATTTGCAGAGCCACACTTGATGTATTTTCAAAGAAAAATTATCCGTATATGTAGTCAAGGCACATACAGAATGAAATATATTATATAAAACCACCAAGACTAGCCGAGACTAGTCTTGATGCTTTATACATTAGCTTACTTTCTTACTTCCATACTATCATCATGAACACTCAAGCCTATCGCCTGGGTATTCTTCATCATTCTTATCATTTCTGTTCTGTAGCCTTCTGTATCTTTCCCTAAGGACGACTGCCCCATGCTGATTAAATTAGAATAGTTAGCTTCTTGTCTATATTCCGAATCTCGAAGCATCATTCCAAAACCAGCCACTGTAGCTGCCCAACGATAATTATCACTTGTATTATCAAAATCTAAAGCTTCGTTAGATACTACTTTGCTAATCAACTTACTCTTTTTACCTGTCGGTTTTTTGTACCTCAATTTCACAGTCAAAATCTCGTCTCCGTATTTACCTTTCTTAGCCTTTTTTGCATCTTGATATTTCAGTAGATCTACCGATTGCACAAATTCACTTTTCACACCCGATGGAATTATTTCATACATGGCAGTGACGGTGTGTCCTGCGCCCAATTCTCCAGCATCCTTTTTATCATCGTTGAAGTCTTCCTTGTTGAGCAATCTATTTTCATACCCAATCAATCTATAGGACACCACTTGACTTGGATTAAATTCTATTTGCAATTTCACATCCTTTGCAATAGTAAATAAGGTGCCACCAAATTCATTGACCAGTACTTTTCTTGCTTCATTGATATTGTCAATATAGGCATAGTTTCCATTGCCTTTATTGGCTAATTTTTCCATTTTGTTGTCTTTGTAGTTGCCTGTTCCAAAACCCATCACGGTTAGAAAAACGCCACTTTCTCTTTCTTTCTCTATCAGTCGTACCAACTCTGCATCACTACTTACCCCAACATTAAAGTCCCCATCAGTAGCTAGCAAAACTCTATTGTTTCCACCTTCTATAAATGCCTTTCTAGCTTGTTGATAGGCTAATTGGATACCCTCTGCCCCAGCGGTACTTCCACCAGATTCTAATGCATCTATTGCTTCCTTGATTTTTTGTTTTTGACTTCCGGGGGTTGGCTCCAGCACCAATCCTGAACTTCCCGCATACACCACTAAGGACACTTTATCTTGCTCTCTCAGATTATTGACAAGCATTTTTAAAGAAGACTGCAATAGCGGCAATTTATTAGCATCACTCATACTACCCGACACGTCACACAAAAAGACCAAATTGGAAGCTGGCAGATTATCTTTTGGGATCTCCTTTCCTTGCAGACCTATATGCACTAGTTTATGCTTAGAATTCCATGGACAATCCGAATATTCCGTAACGACTTCGAAAGGATCTTCGCCCTCCGGTTGTGGATACTCATAGTCAAAATAGTTTACCATTTCTTCTATTCGCACCGCGTCTTTGGGCGGCGTCTGCCCTTGATTGATAAAGCGTCTCATATTGCTATACGATGCCGCATCCACGTCTATAGAGAAGGTTGATAAAGGGGTGTCCTTTACTCCATAGAATTTATTTTCTGTTATTAAGTCATAGTCTTCGGTGTTCTGAGGTGCACTTTCTCTAGGAAAATGTTTCATAAAACCAGACACATTAATCTGATTTGCCGGTATACTACCTTGATTAACAACTTGAACATCAAATGTAACATCCTTTCCAGGGTATGTCGGCTTAGGTTCTATAGAATATCCCGTTACAGCGATCTCTTCCAATACGGATCCTAATGACAATGCAATTGTTAATGGCTGAGAAATATCCTGCTGAGCAAGGAGTATTGTCTTAGTTTCATAACCTGTATAACTAATGCTTAAAGTTGCATTCGGACTGCTGACAGTCAAACTAAATGTACCATCAATATTTGTAATTATTCCATTCTGCGTTCCAGACTCTACAATAGAAGCTCCTATCAAGACATTACCTTGTTCATCTGTCACGACACCATCGATCTGAACAGGTTTTACCCACATACTCGTTAGCATCAAGCCAGCAATTAGCACTCCAAGTATTCCAAATTTACTTTTCATCATTTCCATTTTTTTCTTGTGATTAAATCTTCTTTACAAAAACAGGATGCAGAATAATTTAGAAATGCATAATTGGATTTAGTTTTTTTCAATAATTTTCAGGGGCCATCCCACGCTGAAAAAGCGTGGGTCGTTAT
>CAYZUW010000080.1:0-13727 GCA_964481325.1 uncultured Saprospiraceae bacterium | reverse complement strand
CTCTAAGGATTATTCTCATCATTCAAGTGGCTCAGCTTCCTATCCGTACAGGATTATCAAAAAGAAAATAAATGCAAATATTTGAGGTGAATTAACTTAAAATAAAAAATAAAAAAAGGTAAACCTATTACTTTGGCTTATTTTATTTTTTATCTTGCGCCCAGATTACCACCGTACATTGCTTTAAAAGTCGCATAATTAATAGCAATTGACTAATGGTGATAGTTATGAAACATCTCAATACATTAAAAATTAATAAGAAGCGTGGAAAAATTAGACAAAATAGATCTGAAAATTCTGAAGATACTACAAAACAATAGTAAAATCACTAACCTGGAGTTATCAAAACAAATAGGATTATCTCCTGCACCGACTTTAGAAAGAGTAAAGAAATTAGAATCTACCGAAATAATAGAAAGCTATCATGCTATTGTCAATCCTACGAGTATTGGCCTGAATGTAAAGACTTTTGTTTTAGTATCTCTAGCTTGGCAAAAAGAAAACGCTCTAAATAACTTTCTTGATAAGGTAAAGGCAATTGAAGAGATCACAGAATGCTATATTATTACGGGTGAAGCTGACTTTCTGATTAAGATAGTTTGCAAAGATATACCAACCTATGAGCAGTTGCTGTTTAAGACTTTATCACAAATAGAAGAAATTGAAAGACTAAAAACCCTTATGACTTTATCTACAGTAAAGAATTCAGCTGTTTTGCCTTTTAATTACAAAGACTAGGATTTTGTATTGAAGCTAAAAAAGCAAACCCTTCTGTGGGAAATTTCAAATAAAAATACCCAAAAGAAATCCTATCTTTTTGGTACTATGCATGTCAAGTCAAAAAAAGTGTTCTCTGCCTTTGAACAGATTGCAAGACATATAGACGCTTGTGAGGCATTTTGCGTGGAAATCGATTTAGAATTGGCACAATCTCCAGAAATGCAAAAAGTCTTGGTGCTAAATCCGCCAAATTCTCTCCTAACACTTCTAAATGCAAAGGAATTATCGCGTCTAGAGCGGATACTTAGGTTTTTAAATGCCCCTGCATTACAGCTCATCCAACATATACGCCCAATGAATTTAATCAACCTGATGTCCACTTTGGTCATAAAGGAAGAAACAGATACTATCTTGGATATGCATTTATATCAATACGCCAAGGACAAAAATAAGCGAACCTTTGGAATTGAGACCATGGAAGAGCACATTGGGATATTGAATAGTATAGACCTTAAAACGGAAATCAAACAGTTGAAGGCCATCATTCGTAACTTTTCTGCTTTTTCAAAGCAACATGCTAAAATCATGGACTATTACACAAATGGTCGGATTGATAAGCTTTGCCATCATGGCAAAAGATCTTTGGGTAAATGGCGTAAAACGCTATTATTGAACAGAAATATAAAAATGGCTCAGCGCCTCTACAATCTATCCCTTGATGAATCCGTTTTTTGTGCTGTAGGGGCAGGACATTTATATGGTAAACATGGTGTAATTTGTCTTTTGAAGCATCATGGAGCGCTTTTAAAACCTATTCCCTTGAATTATTCTTCAACTTGAAATAAATTGTGATAGTATTTTGTCAAGTAGAAGTATCCTTTAGGTTAAATCCCTAAAGTAATAAACTATACGCAGAGCAAACTGTCTAATTCTAGCTATGTATAATGCACGAACCCGATTTATCTTTTTTCTATTTGCCTTTACTTGTCAAATTGTTGTACAAGGACAAAATTTCACTATAAGTGGATATGTTGAAGACGTCTCGACGGGGGAGTCCTTAATAGGCGTGAATATATTTAATCTAGACAATACTATTCAAGGAGCCACCACGAATGACTACGGATTTTACTCTCTTACGCTTCCTGTCGGTATATACACTATCAAATGTAGCTATTTAGGTTTTCAGGATATCGACAAAAAAATTGTACTGGATAAAAACGTAGAAATAAATTTCAAAATGTCACCTGGTGTTACGATAGAAGAGGTAGTGGTGATCGCGGAAGAAAAAGACAATAACATCAGTAGCACAGAAATGGGGACAGTTACTTTACCTGTAGACAAAATTAAAAAACTCCCTGCACTTTTAGGAGAAGTAGATATACTCAAAACACTACAACTTTTACCTGGTGTATTATCTGCAGGAGAGGGAACAGCTGGATTCTATGTGCGGGGTGGAGGTCCAGATCAAAATCTAGTACTTTTGGACGAAGCAGTGGTGTATAATAGTGGTCACCTTCTTGGATTTTTTTCCGTATTTAATGCCGACGCTATTAAGAACACGACCCTTATAAAAGGGGGGATTCCAGCAAACTTTGGAGGTAGACTCTCAAGTGTGGTTGATGTGCAGATGAAAGACGGAAATAATAAAAAGTTTGGAGTGACAGGTGGGGTAGGTTTAATAGCTAGTAGGTTTACTGTAGAAGGGCCATTAAAAAAAGAAGAAAGTTCATTCATCGTTAGTGGGCGTAGAACATACGCTTTTGAGTTAGCCAAGCCCTTCATTGATAAATCAGACTTCAGAGGAACCAACTATTTTTTCTATGACTTGAATGCTAAAATTAATTACAAGATTTCTAATAAGGATAAAATTTTTATTAGTACTTACTTCGGAAGAGATGTGCTTAATTATCAATCCAATGTTAGGGATATTTCATTTAGGCTTCCATATGGAAATACTACTGCTACTGTACGCTGGAACCATCTATTCTCAGAAAAATTATTTATGAACACCTCCTTGGTGTATAATGATTATGACTTTAGTTTCGAAGGAGGGCAGAGTGATTTTTCTGTGGGTTTATTTTCTGGAGTTCGAGACTATAATGCGAAGGTGGGTTTTGAATACTATCCCAATGCACGCAATGCCATAAAGTTTGGAGTTGACTATACGTACCATAGACTTACCCCTAATGTGACTAGTGCAACAAACGGAGACGTAGAATTCTCTAACGATTTGAAACCTAAATTCGCACATGAATCGGCAATATATCTTCTTAATGATTATAAAGTATCCAGTAATTTTACGCTAAATTATGGCTTGCGCTTTTCTGCTTTCACACAAGTTGGTCCTTTTACCAGTCCTGTGAATGGGGAGAATTTTGCGAACCTTGAACCTGTCAAAACGTACGCAGGTCTGGAGCCAAGACTGTTTGGTAAATATACCCTCAATGCGACTAGTTCCCTTAAGGGAGGCGTTACATTCACGAACCAATATATTCATCTAGTAAGTAATAGCAATAGTACTTTACCCATAGATGTATGGGTGCCTAGTTCACAAAGAGTAGCCCCACAGAGAGGGATACAATATGCAGCGGGTTATTTTAAAAACCTTAAAGATAACGCGTATGAAACGAGCGTGGAAGTGTATTACAAAGATTTGAACAACCAGATAGACTATAGAGAGAGCTTCATCAACGATCCTGCTGTGGAGGTTGAAGAAGAATTTGTATTTGGTAAAGGTAGAGCCTATGGAATTGAATTTTTTGTTAAAAAGAATTCAGGTCGTTTGAATGGATGGATAGGGTATACGCTTGCAAAGACAGATCGTATTTTTCCTGATATCAATGATGGTGCTGTTTTTCCAGCAACTTACGATCGTAGACATGATCTTTCTATAGTGGCCAACTATGAACTTACAGATAAATGGGAATTTGGAGGGTCTTTTGTCTACGGTACTGGAAATACATTCACGCCTGTAAAAAGTTTATTCTTTGTAGAACAAACGTTAAATGTCGAATTTGGTGATCGCAATAGTGCACGTCTGGAAGCATACCACCGCTTAGACCTAGCCTTAACCTATAATCCAAAAGTAGATACAGAGAAAAGCTGGAAAAATAGTTTTACATTCTCAGTCTATAATATTTATAACCGTAGAAATACATTCTTTACGTACAATACTTTTGAGACAGATTTTAATGCAGGAACAGCTCAAGCTACAGCCTTAAAAGTGTCATTATTTCCAATCATCCCTTCCGTAACTTGGAATTTTAAATGGAATCAAAAATGAGAAATATTACAGCTCTAAAATGTATAATTTTCCTTTTTGTGCTAGGTTTTTTCTTTAGCTGTGAAGAAGAATTTATACCCGAGATCAATTCTGCCCCTCCTGAGATCGTTGTAGAGGGATTTATAGAAGGTGGAGATAGTCCGACTTCCCCTTTTGTTATATTGACTCGCTCTATTCCATTTTTTAGCGAAATCAGTTTGAATGATATCGAAGGATTTTTTGTACATGATGCTTACGTCACAGTTACCTCTGATGATAAGACTATCCAGTTGCAGGAATTATGTTTAAGTGAACTTTCTGAAGAACAACAAAGCTTAGTATCTGAATTATTTGGCGTAAATACCGATTCAGTAGGACTAGATTTTTGCGTGTATATAGATGCTACATTCTCTATGGAGGGAGAAGTAGGAAAGCAGTATGATTTACATATTGAAGTAGAGGATAAAGTAATTACCGCTTCGACTACCATTCCAGAAGTAGCTAAAATATCAAATTTAACTTTTCAGGATGTACCAGGAGTGCCTTCAGATACTTTGCGAGAACTCAGAATTACATTAGAAGATATGCCTAATGAGGCAAACTTCTACAGGTATTTTACTAACCGAAATGATGAAGGATTGTTAGCACCTTTCAACTCTGTACTAAATGACTTATTTTTTGATGGAGATACGTTTGAGTTCCCTTTACCCAAAGCAGAGGCAAGCGGCGTTGAATTTGACTTGGAAACTTTTGGATTCTACAGGGTAGGAGATGATATGGAAATAAAATTTTGTGCTATTGATGAAGCTCATTTTGATTTTTGGAGTACCTTGGAGTTTAATAGAGCCAATCAAGGGCCTTTCTCTTCCGCCACTGTCATTTCCTACAATATTGAAGGAGGAATAGGGATTTGGGGAGGATATTCGTCTTCGATTCGCCGCTTAACGGTAGAATAAAATCACCATGGTTCGGTCGAATTATAAATTTCAAAAAATGACCGAACAGCTAAAATCAAAATCATGGAAAACTTAAAATCCTCGGATATTACCATTCGAATAGGATTAAATGACAAGAGCATTCCTAAACGTATAGAATGGAAGGCACAAGACGACCCAAACAGCAAAGAATTCACAGAATCCAAGGCAGTACTCGTTTCTTTATTTGACAAAGAGACCAAGGATACACTGAAAATAGATTTATGGACCACTGAGTTTCAGGTGGATGAAATGGATCGCTTTATGTATCAGACCCTTAAAGGATTGGCGGATACCTACCATAAAGCCACTAAAAATACTAAACTAGCAAACGATATGCAGAAGTTCGTAGATTACTTTGCCGAGGAAGCGAAGATTTTTGAACAGAAGTAATCTAGTATTTAAGGCAGTGTAGACGCCTCGATCAGCTACTCTATTTGTAGGGTTAAATAATAGCAAGAAAAGATTTCTTTTAGTATTTAAAATCAAAACTATTGTTATTTTTGCGGCTGGTGAGGGACGCACGACTAGCTCCCTTTGAACTCCCCCAGGTCGGAAACGAAGCAAGGGTAGAAGGTTGTAGCAGTGCGATGCGCTCTCTCATCTCTTTTTCTTATCAAATTCTCCTAAAATGAAGTTTTTTATCGATACTGCCAATTTGGATCAAATCAAAGAGGCAAAAGACCTAGGTATTTTAGATGGAGTTACGACCAACCCTAGTTTGATGGCGAAAGAGGGGATTGTAGGGCAAGACAATATATTAAAACATTACGCTAAAATCTGTGAATTAGTAGACGGAGACGTGAGCGCAGAGGTGATTTCTACGGATTTTAATGGTATGGTTAAGGAAGGTAAGATTTTGGCTACTATAGCCCCTAATATAGTTGTTAAAGTACCTATTATCAAGGAAGGAGTGAAGGCTATCTCGTGGTTCACTCAAAATGACATTAAAACCAATTGTACGCTAGTATTTTCTGTTGGACAAGCCTTGATTGCTGCCAAAGCAGGAGCAACTTACTTATCTCCTTTCATTGGTAGAATCGATGACACCAATTGGGATGGTATCGATTTGATCAATGATATTTCTGAACTATACCAGATACAAGGATTCATGACTGAAATTTTAGCAGCTTCTATTAGAAATTCTAAGCATATAGTGCAGGCTGGATTGGCAGGTGCAGACGTAGTGACTTGCCCGCTAAGCTCTATTACTGGTTTGTTAAACCATCCTTTGACGGATATTGGATTGGAAAAATTCTTAGCAGACCACAGAAAAGCAAACGCAGCAGTCTAAATCATATAGACTAAAAAAAGCCCCAAACAAGTTTTCCTGTTTGGGGCTTTTTTATTATTTCTAGATGTTCTTTATTTCTTCTCAAGTACATAACTTACCTCCACGTCGATAACACGTGTGATAGTACCTTCAAATAAGGTTCTTGTATAAGCGTAATCAAAAACCAAATCTGTGTCATTGAAATTACTTACGCTTGCAGTCTGCGGTAAAGTTTCTGCCACATTTTGAATCAAGATATCATTGTTGCCATCAAATTCCCAAGTTCCGCCTCCATCAAAGTCATTAAACCTTGTCTCTATTATAATTGGATTTGGTAAAGGAGAATCGATATTCAATACTTGCAAATAATCTCCACTAGTGCTGAAGGTATTATCTGCATCAAAAGTAATACTCATGTCTATATCGGTCCCAGTAAATGAACCTACAGAGGTGTCAGATTGCCCTCCATTTGTGTTTATCATTGTAGATGAGTAACTGATACTCTCTATAGAAACTACGTCCCATTCACCAACAAGCAGTGCATCTGGATTATTATCGTCGAATAAAGCGTCGCTATCACAACTAAATGTTAGCACTAAAAAACTTAAACAAATAAACTGTCCTAATCTTCTCATAATGTTATATTTATAATACCATTTGCAATTGAAGGTGCCTTATTAGATTTTAAACAGAATTTTTTAAGAACAAGGCATAAAACTCAAGGATAGCCTAAGCTATCGTGAGTATTTTTAACGCAGTTATTGAGAAATTCTGGCAAAATATACAAGGCATTCTCAAATGCAAATGGTATAAGATAGAATTCAAATCTTAGACCAAATTTAGAAATTAAGTTGAATTGCACTTTTTACTTGGACATTCTTTTTAAAAAGGCATAATTCTAGAACCTATAGTATTTCTGTAGCGCCGTAAAATTTGGCGCCTTAGAATTAGATAATTTAGTGAGAATTCATCTCCTCAGCAAAAACAAGATTATAGTGGGAATTATTAAACAGAGTTTCGACGAGCTCATTTAGGCTGTTAAGCTCAAGCACTAAACATTAAATCTAAAGTGCATCACATCACCGTCAGTGACGACATATTCCTTACCCTCAACACCCATTTTACCAGCCTCTTTTACAGCTGATTCAGAACCAAATTGGATGTAGTCGTTGTATTTGATTACTTCTGCACGAATAAAGCCTGTTTCAAAATCAGTATGAATTACGCCAGCTGCTTGTGGTGCTTTCCAGCCATCTTGGATAGTCCATGCGCGAACTTCTTTTTCACCAGCAGTGAAATAGGTAATTAGATTTAGTAGCTTATAAGTGGCTGTGATCAGTTTATTAACTCCAGGTTCTTTAAGTCCCATGTCCGCTAAAAATTCCAACCTTTCTTCTACACTATCAAGCTCAACGATATCTGCTTCAATACCTGCACTGATATATATTACTTGCGCTTTTTCTTCTTTGACCAATTCTTCAAAAGCCTTGGTATGTGCGTTGCCGTCAATAACAGAAGCTTCATCTACATTACAAACATAAAGAATAGGTTTAGCCGTTAAGAGGTACATATCTTTTAGGATCTCAATACCTTCTCCTTCTAAATCCAATACACGAGCGGGTTTACCATCGTCCATTACGGTCTTGATCTGATTTAAGATTTCCAACCTTCGCACATCCTCTTTATTACCACTCTTTGCCGCTTTCTTGTATTTTTCGACACGCTTTTCGACTGTCTCCAAATCTTTTAGAAGCAACTCGGTGTCAATAATCTCTTTATCTCGGACTGGGTCTACGCTATTTTCGACATGTATAACATTGTCGTTATTAAAGCAACGCACTACATGTATGATGGCATCTACTTCTCTGATATTGGCTAAGAATTGATTGCCGAGCCCTTCCCCCTGACTAGCTCCTTTGATAAGACCTGCAATGTCAACTATTTCAATCGTAGTGGGTAGTATCTTCTGTGGGTTGACCAAGTCAGATAGCTTTTGCAATCTATCATCTGGCACTGTAATCATGCCCACGTTAGGATCTTTAGTAGCAAATGGATAATTCGCCGCCAATGCTTTAGCATTAGTTAATGCGTTGAAAAGCGTAGATTTTCCTACATTTGGTAATCCAACAATTCCAGCTTTAAGAGACATCTTTTAAGTGTATTAAACGTTGTTTTAAATAATAACTTGTTGCTATAAACCAATAGCGTCGCAAATATAAACTTTATCTCTGTTTCATTATGAATTATCTTGCTCATCTATTTCTATCCTGTGAAAAAGAAGAACATCTCGTTGGAAACTTCATTGCCGATAGCATTCGGCACCATGAATTGGAGAACTTTGACTTGCTTATAAGAGAAGGGATTGTGCTGCATAAGCATATAGATACCTTTACAGATTCGCACCCGATAGTAAAACGGAGCACCAAGCGACTTCATAAGAAACACGGTAAATATAGCCCGCTAGTCGTTGATATTTGGTACGACCACCTTTTGACGCGGCATTGGAATGAATATACAGAAGAAAGCCTTCGTGACTTTTCCAATAGGATGTATAAAATCCTGCATCGATATCTTCCTATGATGCCCAAAAAAATGCAAAATAATTTGCCTATAATGACAGAAGAAGATTGGTTGATGCGCTATCAATCTGTTCAGGGTATGCGAGATACTTTTAGTAGATTCAAGCATAGGCTTTCAAGGCCTGAACTATTAGAAGGAGTCATTGAAAATTTAATGGTCTTAGATGAAGAATTGGATCAGGATTTTGCAGATTTCTTTCCTGAACTTTCTAGCTACATTCAGCAAATGCACAGCCACTAGGTTTTATATCAACAAAAATCTGTTTGGGTAAATTAGAGAGGGCTCAGTATTTATTATCCCTCAAAGTGAAAACTCAGGGTGAAAGTCCTTGAAAGAACTCTTTCCAAAACACTAGCCTCCAATAAAGATGGGTCCTGGATTAAGCTATTTCCTAAACCTTGACTAATCTTGATCTCTGGTGAGAAAATAAAGTAAGGAAAGAACATTTGTATACCAACCCCTACCTCGCCACTAAAGTCAGAGGTGGCTATTTTGAGCAATTCATTGGCTTGCCTAGTCCTATTTTCATTAGCTACATCAAAGTCAAACTTGACCCCAGCGACAACAAACAGTCGAACATCATTGAACGGTGCCGATTTGTATCGTATGTGAAATGGCAATTGCACTAGCACTTGTTCTATGGTTCTAGTTCGCTGCAGAGCGCGAGATTCGGTAGGGGTGAACTCTATCACCTTTTCGGCAAAAGATAAGGTGGGTAAAAATCTAAAGTCAAAGTAGTCTCCAATTTTCAAATTACTCACAATCCCAAGATTGAAGCCTGGACCTCTTACATCCTCGATGATTCTGATGCTGTCATTACGAATAAAATCATCAGATCTGAATATCCTAAATGTACTGTTGTTGAATCCCAAGGTAATCCCAAAGTAATAAGGCTTCTGTTCAAAGGAAAGGAAATTATAATTACCTTTTGCTCTTTGTGCCTCTAGCTGCGAAAACGTACAGACTAATAGAAAGAATAGAACTACTTTCTTGAATGATATATTGAACAAATTCCAACTGTCAGTGCAGTGCATGTAGATTTTTTATATCCCAAGGTATCAAGAATCTTTACAAAGTCATCTCCATCAGGGAAGGCTTGAACCGATTCGTATAAGTATTGATACGCTTTAGGGTCTTTAGAAGTTAACTTGCCTATACGAGGCAAAATGTTTTTAAAATAAAAATTGAATCCTTGCTTAAAAGGAAACATTGTGGGTCTAGAAAATTCTAAAACAACCAACTGACCATCAGGTTTCAATACTCTATACATTTCTTTCAAGCCTTGCTGTAGGTTGTCGTAATTCCTCACCCCAAATGCAACGGTTATAGCGTCAAAGGTATTGTCATCAAACGGCAAATTTTCAGATTCGCCTTGTTGCAGACTAATTATTTGACCATATCCGGCTTTATCAATCTTTTTCTGACCTACCTCTAGCATCTTAGCAGATATATCTAGACCTACTATACTAGGTGCATTCAATTTTTTTGCCATTTCCAAGGCGACATCACAAGTACCCGTAGCTACATCCAATATTTTTGGAGATTCTAGATCATTAAGCAAGCTTATAGCCTGACTTCTCCATCTCTTATCTATGCCTAGAGACAACACTCTATTGAGTAAATCATAGTAGGGAGCGATGTTGTCAAACATGTTCTCTACTTGCTCTCTCTTCGTGTCAATATCATTATATGGAGTAACTTTCTGGTCTGCCAATGTTGACGAATTTTGCGACAAAAGTACTTAACTTCTGCCATTAAATGTAGATATACTCAACGGAAAGTAGTTCGGGATAATTTATGCGATTTTATTTTGGTTAATATCTAGGCGAAAAACGCATCTAATGACTTAGCATTAGCGAGTATTTTCAACGCAGATAGTGGGCAAAAGAAAAAGCAGAAAAGTCCCAAACTAGTTTTCGTTGATTATCTTATCGAGCTTAAAACGCTTGGCTTTGTTAATTGTTTACCTATGTGACTTTACCACAGTTTTGGAAATATGGCTCCCGTTTTGGAAGCATAGAGCTGATAAGTCTCTGTTTTCTTGTGATTGCGTTCCGCATAAGGGACGCCAGAGAACTTATATAAAGCAAATATTAAAACCGACGGACCTATAAGCGTTAGATAAAAAACGGAATTAGGTAGGACTAAAACGGCGATTCCAACCCAGAAAAGGATCTCTCCCAGATAATTAGGATGCCGAGATATGCTGAATAAACCCCTCATCAAGTATTTACCTTTGTTCTCGGGCTTACGCTTAAAAGAATAGAGCTGAAGATCAGCGACCAGTTCTAATAAAAAACCGACACTAGTAATCGCACATCCTAGCCATAGACTAACTAAATGACCATTGGTGATAGTAGCCCCCGTAATGATAGGCATGGCTATTAAAAACATAAAACCTCCTTGCAGCATAAATACTTTAAAAAAGGCATGGATACGATGAGTAGCGCCCCATTCATGTTGTAGTTCTTTGTATCTTGCATCAGGTCCATATTTGATATTTCGAAATAATAAATATGAACTCAATCTGATACTCCATACTGTCACAAAAATTTTCACCATGTCATGATTTGTACTCCATCCAAACTCAAGGAGGAAGTATGCCAATAGCCCAAAACCTACTGGCCAGAAGATATCAATTACGCTGTAATCATTCTTTAGAAGACTTATGATATAAACTATCGTCATCATCGACAATATTATCATCGCTCCAAAAATATATGGATTTTCGAACATGTCAGTTAAATGCTAAAATGTATGGAAATGTTCTGTAATACAGAGGCAAACTTGATGTCACACTCAAAGCATTTTATAAGACAGCTCCTACAGGCTTGGCTAAGTATTTGAATAACACTTAGCAACACGTTCAATTCTAGATTAAAATTCATAGCCTGTAAAACTTTGACTTTTTCTCATACTTTTCTCATAGATTTGGAGTGTTAGAGACCTTTGACGCTTGTCGAGGGTCTTTTTTTTTGCACCTATGCAATTCTTTTAAGCTATTGTACAGTGAGCTTCCTTCGACCGACTGTATTACCATGCACATCTTTGAGATTCAGAATATAAATTCCACTCGCTATGTTTTGGATACCCATACTAGCTGTGCTGAGGCCGTCCCATTTTTCTTGTTGGATAAATTTGCCATCTATAGTCATGATATCAATAGCGGCTAGTTTTATGTCCACCTGGTTTGAAACCTCAATCTGAACTATATTTTGTGCAGGATTTGGCCAAGCGACAAAAGCCACTTCCTTGGCTAGATTTCTAGTAGAAACATCTACACCCGCTTCCATCAAAATTTCATTGAACTGATCTTCCTGCGCTACCAAAGTGATACTTTGTATAACTTCAGCATAGCCTTCCTTTGTAAACCGAAGTGTAAATTCACCTTCTTCAGGAAAACCTCCTTTGTAGGTACCAAATGCATTAGTGCTTAGAGAGTCTGACCTTTCTAACACCTCTACAGTGACACCCTCTATGACTTCTAGAGTAGCTGCATCCCTGACAATGCCATTAAATCTACTAGCATAAACTTCGTTAATCTCCCAGACCAAAAGACCTAAGTCTCTATCTCCGCCGATCACCTTCCCACTTGGTATAAATGGGCATGCTGACCACAGTCCTCCAGAGCCCTCATTTTCTTCCGTCACCGTATCATAAAAACCCACTTCTATCGGATTGCTCGGATCCAATACATCGTAAACACGCAAGCCTTCGCGGTTATGCGCTAGGTACGCAAAGTCACCCCGCACATAAGGATTATGCACAAATGTCTCAGGGTTGGAAGTGAAAGTGCTCACCTCTACTATATTGTCTAAGTCTCGGATATCAAAAACACGTCCATCAAATTCTGGTCTTTCATCGGCAACAAGAAGAAAGTTGTTGTCCAAAGTGGTCCAACCGCTATGAGTAGACCCGCCTGGATCGTCAATAGTCGCCAGTACCACTGGGTTTGTTCTGTCGGATATATCTACGATTTCAATGATGGCTGCATTAAACTGAAACGTATACATTCGGTCTCCACGGACATGCACATCATGTATATACGGCCCTGGATTATGAATA
Source organism: uncultured Saprospiraceae bacterium (assembly GCA_964481325.1). Classification (GTDB taxonomy): domain Bacteria; phylum Bacteroidota; class Bacteroidia; order Chitinophagales; family Saprospiraceae; genus JALZVN01. The sequence continues at coordinate 853 of CAYZUW010000080.1, read as the reverse complement.
CCTACCTCGACAGGCATACTTGGATCAGACACATCTAGAATGTGTACACCGCCAGTAGAATCCGTACCAGACACATAAATAAAAGGTTCATCAGGATTAAAAATGTCTTTTTGCAAAATGTGCCCTCGCGTGAAAGTGCTATCAAATGTAGTCACCAGAAAAGCAGTATCAGGTAGCCCGCTCAGATTGATAACTTGCAATCCTTGATCTGCTCCGTTGCCTTCAGTGGTAATATAGGCATGATCTTCTATCACCGTTATTTCCCTCCATCGCGAATCAGGCCCTGGTATTAAGGCCAACTCTTCGTCGATACCTTCTTCCAAAGAGTAAATCGCGACGCCAGATCTAGCACCTACTAAACCGTACTCCTCTCCATTATCATTTGTATATATCCATGAACCACTATAAGCAGAATCTCCTCTATCTATCCCCTTGACCAATTCTACATTGAAACTGATTTGCGAAAACAAAATCATAGGTAAGAAAGAGAGAATAAATAAAATTGGAAGGGACTTCATAATGCTAATAATTTATGTAATTACATAGGTACAAAAAAAATCCATCTTTGCATGCCAGCTATATGACAAATTATTAGTCTAGTTATGATTTGGGCGATGCCCTCCGGGCCCGGGCTCCTCCAGGCTCCGTGTTCACTTCGGACCCGATGAAAAATCGGGTCTGGTCGCTTCCCGACGATCCGCTGTCGCTACTGTCGGGACAGAGTCGCGCCCACCTTCCATATCCCTATCGCAAAAAGAAGTTTGAGATTCATATCGCAATCGATCATCGAATAAACAACTTACCCATTCATAAAATAAACAATTCCGCAAATAAACATATCCACAATACAAAG
>CAYZUW010000079.1:0-13842 GCA_964481325.1 uncultured Saprospiraceae bacterium | reverse complement strand
TCTTTAAACGCGTCGAAAAGAATTTCACTTAATTCTTTCGGGAAGTTATAAGACTCAAAGGATATCTTCCAGGTACCCCAAATCCCATTTTCATCGACATTCCCAGCATAGAATACCCGATGCGAATGGTAAGTCTTAGTCATGAAAATCTTAAACTTGTCTAAGTCATATTTTCCCTTCCATGTAAATGGAGCTACATCGTCTACACCTGATCCAGTAATAACTGTATTTTTAAAATTCAGATCTATTTGCATTTTATGCTGCTCAGGATTGTGGTTGTAACAATAAAATCCATCCCACTCTCCGCTGGGCAACATGGGATGCATTTCTTCCTTATCGTTTTTGTTGTTCAATTTCATAAGACTATTATTTGATGCTTTTTACAAGTTAAGGATTAATTCCCTAAGCTAATAATACGCTTGTGCGATTTCTCCACTCCAAAAAATAGGAATGGGGAAGGTGGCGTTGCTGGCCAAGCGCTGTGCAGTAGGGCCGACGAAGGAGACAGATCCAGCCTTTTTCAGGCTGGAGACGAGCAAGCACGCGAGCTGCGAAGCATAGCGGTCCGAAGGATGGCCCATAAAATTGCTCTATATCATTGAAATATAACTGTTTAACCCCCTAAAGCTGAATAGTTGAGCCCAGTCCTAATTCTTTTCTCTTATATTATGAATTAATTTAATATTTTTGTGCCTCTCGGATAATTGAAGAGACGCATTATGAGAAAACTAGCAAGAAGTATCTTTTTTTTGGCTCTACTATGGACGATCGCACCAAGTGTCTCTGCATTTCATAATACGCCTAGCTTTTCTGATAAAGAAGTTAAGTCTAGAGTAGAGAATATGCCGCTCTGCTTTACTCCGAAATACAATGATGTAGTCGGTTCTTATCTGCGTACCTACTTTGAAAAGGACAGAACCAAAGCAGAACGCATCATCGGCAACACAGCCTTGTATTTTCCTATTTTCGAAAAGTATCTTAGAGAGAATGATTTGCCTATGGATTTGCGCATGCTGCCTATCTTGGAGTCGGCGCTCAATCCACATGCTACTTCTAGATCTAATGCCGTAGGCCTTTGGCAATTCATCCAGCCGACAGCAGATGGCTACGGCTTAGCAAACAACCACTTTGTAGATGAACGCAAAGATCCACATCGTTCTACGCAAGCCGCTATGCGCTTCCTAAAGAAATTACATGATCGATATGGAGACTGGGCATTGGCACTGGCTGCATACAACGGTGGTCCTACTCGGGTCAATAGCGCCATCAAAAAAGCGAGAAGCAAGAATTTTTGGAAAGTGCGTAAGTACTTACCAAAAGAAACAAGAAATTATATACCTGCCTTTATCGCCGCAGCCTATTTGTACAACTACTACGAATATCATGGTATAGTACCTACTTCGCATAGCGTAGAAATACAATTGCAAGATTTCATCAAAGTATATGATGAGATTAGTTTCCAACAAATAAGCGATATCACAGGAATCTCTACCTACGACATTGAGTTTTTGAATCCATCTTATAAGCAACGTATTATACCAAAGTCTTATAGCGGAAATTATTTGATACTTCCTCAATGGGGCTGCCAAATAATGAGAAACTACCTCCCCCAGGTGGAGACTATCAGTGGTACAACTATAGACCCTGACTACCTGAGGCAACCAAATTATTTACAGACAAGTTATACCGTGAGACCTGGGGATAACATTTTTAAAGTGGCTGATGTATTTAGCTGTGAGCCCTTCAACATCAAGTACTGGAACAATATCAAGACAGATAACATCACCGTTGGACAAGAACTAGATGTCTATATGACTACCTATTCTAAAAAACTAGAAGCGAGGCAGACTTCAAGTCCTAGTCCGCCCATTCAAAAAAAAAAGAGAATAGTAGTCCCTATCGCCCCCATTCAACAGAGCGCCCCCAAGCCCGTGGATCTTTTCGCCAGTACTGATTTGACTCCTAAAGGAGTTACTCCTCATAGTACTTTTCATATTTTTAAAGCGGGCGAGAGTCTTCTAGATTTAGTGGCAAAGCACGGTACTTTTAGTCTTGCAGAATTACTAGCTATCAATAACTTGACGGTGGATGCTCATATCTTGCCAGGAACGAAGATTCTACTGCCGTAGAATCAATTATAAATGGTGAAATATAAATTATAAATGCTTTGCTCGCGCTGGTAGAGCTTCGCTCTACATTTCATAAGATACTTACTAAACCACCATATATAAAAGTTCCGTTAAAAATTTCACCATACGTTCCACTGCTAATTCCTAACGCCTTTTATCCAATACCGCTCTCACCGTTCCATAGGTAGCTAAGAGTTCTGCCGCTTTTTGAGCGCTCACACCGCACTCCTCCATCACCATTCGTTGTGCTCTTTCTTTTAATTTTTGGTTGCTGAGTTTCATGTCTACCATTTTGTTGCCTTTGACTCTACCTAGCTTAATCATCAAGGCGGTGCTGATCATATTCAAAACCATCTTTTGTGCAGTGCCCGCCTTCATGCGTGTGCTCCCAGTGATGAACTCTGGGCCCACGATGATTTCAATGCTGTGTTTAGCAATTTTTGATATTGGACTATTAGGATTACATACCAGCGCGCCTGTAGAAATGCCTGCTGCGTTACAAGCTTGCAAGCCGCCTAAGACATAAGGCGTCGTACCAGAACTGGCGATACCCAGTACGATATCATTAAGGGTTATCTTATACTCACTTAAATCTTTCCAGGCTAGATTCATATCATCTTCTGCGCCTTCTTGCGCGATCCTTAAGGCGCCATCTCCGCCGGCTATAATTCCAATTATTATATCACTATCTACTCCGAAGGTAGGGGGACATTCACTGGCGTCCAATACACCAAGCCTGCCACTCGTGCCCGCACCGATATAGAAAAGCCTACCGCCTTGCTTGAGTTTATTTTCTACGGTAGATACAAAGTGTTGAATTGCGCCTAGCTGTTCATTTACCGCTAGGGCTACGGTAGCGTCCTCTTTATTGATGCTTTCGAGTATTTCACAGAGGGGCATATTTTCTAATGCCTTATACTTAGATGGGCTTTCTGTGATTTTCATGATAATCCTTGGGTTTATACTTTTTACCCAATCATGCTTCCATTGTTTCATTTTTGAAGACCTTGGGCGACATAGTATAAAGGCGACATAACTAAAAAGCCATTTTTTCACTATTTTAGTATGTATAAAAACGTTTGTGTATCAAATGAGGAGTTTGATTCTATTATTATTCTGTGTTGGAAATCTTTCCGCACAATCTTTTCAAGAGGAAGTCAGCGCTGGTTTAGCCGAGGCCAAGGTAAACATCTTTGCCCCTATAGAACGTTCAGCCTACCCTCTGAAGAAAGATGCCAACGCTTTTTTCAAAACGGATTTCCTGATAGAACACTCGGACAAAGTAGAAGTGCGCGTAGAAGTACTCCGTTATCTACAGGATAGTATGGAGATGTCCAATCCCCATATACTGAATGGCATGCGTCTCGGCCACCTTATGGACAATGGTGAAGAGGAACCTGTTACTTTACACAAATTGGGTTCGGAGGATTTAGATTTCTTCGGGGCAGACTGGGCGACGCAGTCTCTATTCCATCCCAAGGAAGCCTTTTCTCCCAAGAGACATTGCCAACTGCTTACTATGTACAAAGAGGAGGTCGGCTTGATTTTTTTGTATCTCTTATTTGACGACATGGAAAAGTATAAAGATGAGTGGCGGTATTTGATTGGTTTCGAAGTGGAGGAGGAGCTGGTGCCTGGCGGGTAAACTCCTAAGCTTAAAAAATAACATCCATAATTTTAGTGTTGACGAAACTACCTGAGTTCGTCAAAGTCCGAACTCGCCCATGCGAGTAACTTAAGCCATTTTCAAGACCAAATTATTTTTCCACACCCCAATTTTTACTCCGTATAAAATTCTAAACTGCTGTTCTGTTTACCAACAGTATTCTGCTCTTTCTACACTGATTTGTCTCGCTTTTCTTGAAATTTATCTCTTGTCCTCGACTTATCTACATTTTTGAAGATGTAGGATTTTTTTTCAGAATTGTAGCTCAGTTTATGCACAGAAATTTGCCTTTTTGAAGGCTTTATTGTTGGTCGTTTCGGGAGTCAATATCAGGTTTCATTTCTTGATATGTCGATCTTTGTAATATGAAATTAAGCATACAGAACCTACTCGAAAAGCTCAACTTGTTGAGAGAGATCATAAAAAATCAAAAGCAGGAAAATAATGCGCTTCGAATAGAAAATCTTTTTTTGAAAGAAAGGATTCATAAACTCAAGCAAGCTGCCAACGAAAATAATCCAACACAAAACGCTGGGGAGAGAGCCCAAGATGCTCAATATACTTCCAACGAAAATCTTTCGCGATAGGGGTAGGAGCAGTGGGCTCCTGTAGCGCAGCGGAAGGTGACCAGTCCGTAGGACCAAGCTGCGGATGACCCGGGCCGTAGGCATCGCCCAAATAAATATTTAAATTTGAATTAATCCTCACCTCCATTAATTTTCTCCTCCCTACCGAATCGTCGCCGCTTGCGAATCCATCGCATCATAAATCACACTCTGAATCTTGGGGCGAAAATCTTCTCTTCCTAATTTGTAGTTGAACATAGACGGGTAGGTGCGGTTTGACAGAAAGATATAAATGATTTGATTTTCTGGATCTGCCCAGGTTGCGATGCCCGTAAATCCAAGATGACCATAGGTGCTTTTGCTAGCCTTCTCTGAAAAATTGATCGTTTTGTCGGTGTCCAACTCAAACAAATCAAAACCCAAACCCCGACGTGTACAATCCTTGCACCTGGTCGTAAATTTGAACACCGTTTCTGGATTGAAGTATTGCACACCTCCGTAATAACCATTGTTTAGCAACATCTGAAAAAGAATCGCTACATCATTGGCATTCGAAAAAAGTCCAGCGTGTCCGCCTACACCACCCCACATCGCAGCCCCCATATCATGCACATAGCCTTGTATCTTTTGAGCACGAAAATAATCGTCTCTCTCTGTAGGAGGTATTCTATTCAGCTCTAATCTTTCTATTGGGTTGTAGCCCATCGTTTGCAAACCCAAGGGCTCGTAGAGTCGCTTCTTAGCGTAGTGGTCTATGCGCAAACCGCTTACTTCTTTAATCATATCCGCTATAAGGTAAAAGCCCAAATCAGAATATTTATACTTCTTATTATCTCTCAATTCAGAATCATAAATTCTTTTCCGTATGGTATCAGGGTAATTTTTATTTAAAAATAAATTCTTAGCAACGGGTACGCTATACTTATCGCTATACTCTTTTTTATAAAATTTTCGCGAGGGAGTTCCCTTTTTCCCGTCTTGGTCAATCGTCTCTTCGTAAAACTTTAACCAGCCTTGCAAACCAGAACGATGTGTCAGCATTTCGCCCAATTTCATATCTGACTTATTCGTGTTTTTTAGATTTGGAATATACTGCGACATTTTGACGTCGGGAGATACCTTTCCCTGCTCGTACAAATCCATCGTACTCAAGGTGGAAGCACAAACTTTAGTCAAAGACGCCAAGTCCCAAATATCATCTGTACGTGTCATCGTAGAATGACTATAAGTATGGTGTCCATAGGCTTTTTCGAAAATTACTTTTTTATCTTTTACGACCATGACAACACAGCCTGGCGTAGCTTTTATGTCTATGGCCGCGTTTGCCAATGAATCTATACCATGATTGAGCACAAAACTATTGAGTCCTACGCGTTCTGGAATATCGTATCCGAGTCTATACAGATTAGGGGTGCTCACCCCTTGTCCATATACGGCATTGGTTGAAGCAGTGATAGGCAGTCGCCCGCGCATTTGCAAGGCACCAAAAATCGCTTGTGCCGCTACGTCCCGCGCGATGTCATCATCTTCATACGCGCAAACCAGCTGACCTAGTTCATCAAAATACTTGAGTGAGTAGGGCGTACCGAATACGACCAGCACCACTTTTGTCTTAGCAGCGATGCCCGCTATGATTTGTTTTTCTGTTTCCGAGATGCCGTATTTTTTAGACGCATAGCTACTCATATCGTGAAGGCTAATAATCACCTGATCGTAATCACTCAGTTTATTGATCATCTCACTCGCCGAACTCAGCTCTTTCTTTGTTTGGAAGTGGTCTACTTTAGTGTAGCTGCTCAATCTCTTTTGAAAAAGATTTCCCTTCTTCGCCCCTAGGCTCAAACTCGCAAAGCGCTTCCCTTTTAATTCTTGAAATGGAATCGCGTTGTCTTTATTACGCACTACTGTCATCGCCGACTCATACAATTTTCGTTTTAGGATAAATGCGCTTGGCGTTTCCAAATCTCTACGCACATTGTGTTCGAAGATATTTGGTGTCTGTGTCAGCTTGTATTTATACTTTGCGTAGAGGTTTTTCTTGACGGCCGCGTCGATAATATCCATAGACATCTTACCTTTATCCACATAGTCCTTGATGGTCGTCATCGCCGCTTTGATATCTTCAGGTAGCAACAAGACATCATTACCAGCTAATAAAGCCATCGCTTCTACTTCGCCACTGGGAAAATGTTTTTTCACTCCTTTCATGCCTAGACCGTCGGTAATAATCAGGCCATCAAAATTAAGTTCCTTTTTCAATATTTGATTTACAGCCTTTGGCGATAGTGTGGTAGGCATATTATCAGCGTCATCGATAGAGGGCACTTGGAGGTGTGCTACCATCATGCTTTCAATACCTTGCTCCGCCAAAATTTTGAAAGGATACAACTCTAGACTGTCTATTCTATTTCTGTCGTGCTTTATCAGGGGCAAATCATAATGTGAATCTACATCCGTATCCCCATGCCCAGGAAAATGTTTTGCACAGGCCATCACGCCATTGTCTTGCATTCCCTTTGAGTACATGTAGGATTTGCTGCTCACGTTCAGAATATCTTCACCAAATGAACGGGTGTTGATAACAGGGTTATTCGGATTGTTATTCACATCTGCGACGGGTGCAAAATTAACATGGACTCCGATTCGCTTGAGTTCGCGCGCCACCTCAGCGCCCATATCATAGATAAGGCGATTCTCTTGTATTGCACCGAGGGTTAGTTGTTTTGGAAAACTCAATCCGTCTTCTTTAAAGCGCATACCCAAGCCCCATTCCGCATCCACAGAAATAATGAGCGGCACCTTTGCTAGTTTCTGATATCTGTTGGTAAGTTCTACTTGTTTTTCTGGAGTGCCCTGAAAAAAAGTAAGTCCTCCGATATGATAGTCTCTGATATAGGATTCTATCTGGCGATAGTGTTTTTCATCTTTATTGGAATAGGCACGAATCCACATCAACTGCCCTATTTTTTCTTCAAGACTCATCTCTGCATGCACCTTATCCACCCAAGCGGTGGCCGCAGGATCTACTGTATTCTGCGCTTGCAGTACAGTGTGCCATCCAAAAAGTGAAAAGAATATGAGGGTAATCAATATGCGCATGGGTGGTATTTTTATATAGCTTCCGATAGTGTTCAATAGTTAATATTTAAGTCATTCTATTTCTGGTTTAGCACATTGGGGTCGATAGAAATTGCTTTTTGTCTAAAAGATTCTGCCTTCTGCAAATCTCCCGCCTGACCATAGGCATTCCCCAAGTTCAGCCATGCTGGAGCGGAATTCGGTTGCAAAGTCGTTACCTTCGTAAAATAACTAATTGCCTTATCTGCCTGTCCACTTATACCATAAACGACGCCAAGCAGACGTATAGTCTCTAGGTCGTTAGGATTTGATTGCTCTGCTTTTAATAAATAATTGAGCGATTTGTTCAAATCGTTCTTTTCTTCTCCATAGTATCGCCCTGCAGCCCGATAGGTAATTCCCAAATTATTGAGTGCGTCCGCGTAGTCACTATCGAGGCTTAGCGCATGCTCATAATAGGAAATTGACTTCTCGTACTCTTTTAGATAGTTATGCGCGTTGCCTAGTAGCAAATAGGCGTTCTTATAATTAGGGTGAATTTTGATGGCCTGATTCAGATGCCCAACCGCTTTGTTAACCATCGCTAGGCGCTTGGTTTCATTTTTCTCGTCTACAGATTTGGTAACCAACTCGCCCCCTACAGAATTTTGTAGCTTGGCACTGTTTATAGAGATATCTGCGTCTGTCACGAAGAGGCTCATATTATTATACCATACTGGATTACGGTCTACCGTCATTATACCAAACAATACGGTCGCTGCGCCCACCACTAACATCGGTGTGCGATACTGCGCAAAGCTCATTTTCTTTTCCACATTCAGTTTCGCAAAAACTTGATGCAAGAGAACTGCCAACACAAAACAAAATCCTACCGAGGGCATAAACAAAAATCGCTCTGCCATATTCGTACCAACAGGAAACACTAGATTGGACACTATAAACAATGTCCCTATATAATACAGTATCCCAAAACCAATCAGCTTTTTCTTTGCAGCCTGCATGATACCATATACGAGCAAGCCCAAGTGGACAATCACACTCAATATCACCTGCCAGTTAGCAAATGTCATGATGTCGATATGCCTCGGGTAGTAGTCATGGGTCAGTGGATGAGGTATGAATTGCAGTTGCAAATACTTAAGAAGGGTAAAGAATATAGTTGCCAACTTTTCACCCCCACTAAAAGGAACGTAGTTGTTTCCCACGATTTTGATGTATGGATTATTCATCAATTCTTTTGGGGGTTCCCCTCCAAAATCAAATCCAATAATCATCGTCCGCACTACGATAAATAAAACAGCAGGTATCAACAGTGGCAAAGTCTTCGCGATAGATTGCCCTAGGTTCAATTTCGTAAACACAAAAAACATCAAGGGGATTACGCCCAAAAATGTAATCGTATTTTCTTTAGAAAATATGGCAATCAAAAATGCCACACAGGCATAGGCTATATATTTTGTATCCGAGCCCTTCGGGGACTGATGACTCCGCAACATAAAGTAGGCTGCCATGATACTTCCTAAGAGTGCCATTATTTCATCTCGTCCTTTGATATTCGCGACACACTCGGTATGCACAGGATGTGCTACAAAAAGCAAGGCCGTCGCCAAGGCAATAAACCAACCATGACCATAAGACCGTCGATCGCCTAAAAGTGCCATCAACCACCAATACAGCATCACCCCGATTCCCGCATAGAGCAGAATGTTGATAAGGTGATTTATCATCGGAGATTTGCCCCAAAGGCTAATCCCCGTCGCGAACATCACCAAAGTAAATGGCCGATATCGCCCACCCGACACTAATTTATCTTTTCCCTCTACCTTAAAAAATCCGCGAAAGGTATCATACCGCATGATATCTCCAATCCCAGAGATCCCCTCCATCGTGAAGTCATTATCTATAATCACGATGCTATCATCCAAAGCATACTGATGCCCCAGCGTATTTGCATACAAGACGAAGGCCAAAAAGGCTATCCCCATCAGATGTAGCTTTGAGTTCGTAAACCATGCAGGCGCTTCAAACTTGCTTTTGCTCGTCTTTTGAGGTTTCTTTTGCTTTGATTTTGCCATACTATATTATACGCGTCTATTCTAAATTATTTACACCAGTACGGGGTAAAGTTTAAAATTAACAAAAAAGATGGACTGTATGAAAATCTAAATCATCGAAAAGTGATTTTATATGTTGGCAAATTTTACTTTTGTCTAAATATTTGAAGAAATAAAATCAGCGTAAAACCACCAATAGACATACAAGACAAAGTAGACCAAATTATTGAGTCTTATACAATAGGAGAAGCCATTGTAAAATTAAACGGATTCTTTAGAGATTTCTTCTGGGATAGATACCTAAGGAAAGAAATAGCTAGACTCTACTTAGAAAAAAGAGACTACAAAAAAGCAGGGAAATTTCTATACTTTATTGTCTACTCGATTGATGAGCATGAAAAAGTGATTAAGGCTTTCGAAGAAAATTGTGGCTATAACTATTTTGAAATTTGGAAACAAACAGCTGTTAAATCTAAAACTCCAAGAGGAATTGATAGATCAATGAAACTACGAATATTTCAACTGATCTTAAACATAAACAAGCAAGAAGGCGAGTTGCCAATTCAAGTCTTAAGATGGCTTTCTTATTTTGACAGAACAAGAAAAATAGAAATTCAAAATAACTGGTTAGTAGATAAGATAGAGACTGTTAATAAAAAAGATCAAATTGATAGTAACGCACAAATAAGTTTAAAATTTGCAAAACTTCTAAAAACAGAGAGTATCGCCATTGACAAAATAAAACGTATCACTGGCTTGGATGATGAGCAAATAGATAGTCTTTAAAATATTTTTCCCTAAGCCGTCTCCACACCCTTTCCCAACACCTCCTTCTCCAACAAATCCAAAACTGCCTTTGTAGACTTGAGGGTATGCACTCCTGGTTTTATCAACATAAAATACTTAGGCGTTTGCTTCAGACTCAATCCATGCTTCGCACCTTGGACAGTAACAAAAGACATCAAGTCTTGGAAGGTCTTAGAATCGAAGTAGGTAGCTTGCGGATTGCTGATAAAGTATAACCTTAGCTTACTACTTTTCAATATGACCCGTTCAAAGCCCAATTCCTTACAGGTTTGACGTAGGCGCATGGCATCGAACAATTCATAAACCTGTTTGGGCACATCTCCAAAACGATCGTCGAGCATTTTTTCAAATTGCTCTAAATCCTCTTCACTACTTATTTTATTCAACTTAGTATAGAGGTTGAGACGCTCTTGGATATTAGACACATAATTATCTGGGATATGCATTTCCACGTCTGTCTCAATTTGCACATCACGCACGTGTTCCTTTCTCTTGGCGACATCCTCTTCGAAGAGGTCGCGGTATTCGTTTTCTTTCAGTTCAGTGATGGCTTCCTCTAGGATTTTTTGGTAGGTCTCATATCCGATGTCGGTAATAAAACCACTTTGCTCTCCACCTAAAAGATTACCCGCTCCACGTATATCCAAATCTCGCATCGCAATATTGAATCCAGACCCTAGGTCAGAAAACTCTTCTAATGTCCTTAGGCGTTTTCTTGATTCGGGCGTCAAGGTACTCACGGGAGGGCTGAACAAATAGCAATAGGCTTTCTTATTCGAACGTCCTACCCGCCCTCTCAATTGGTGCAAATCACTCAAGCCAAATTGGTTGGCATTGTTAATAATGATTGTGTTGGCATTAGGAATATCTAGACCCGTCTCGATAATATTGGTAGACACGAGGACTTCATATTTTCTATCTATAAAGTCAACTAAAGTACGCTCCAAAGATTTTGGATCCATCTGTCCATGCGCTACGGCCACATCTACATCGGGGCACAAACGTTTGACAAGTGCGGCGATATCCGGTAAGGACTTCACTCTATTGTGTACAAAGAATACTTGTCCACCACGATGTATCTCGTAGTAGATGGACTCCTTTATCAAGTCATTGTTGAAAACACGCATCTCCGTGTGGATGGGTTGCCTATTCGGGGGTGCGGTGCGTATGATAGACAAGTCACGCGCTGCCATCAAAGAGAACTGTAAAGTTCTCGGTATCGGCGTCGCCGTGAGCGTAAGGGTATCTACATTCACTTTGATGTTACGCAGTTTTTCTTTGGCGGCTACGCCAAACTTTTGTTCCTCATCTATAATCAACAGCCCCAAGTCTTTGAATCCGATATCTTTTCCTAATATAGCGTGTGTGCCGATGACCAAGTCCAATTTTCCATCTTTCAATTTTTGGAAAATTTCTTTTTTCTGCTTGGCGGTTTTGAAACGATTGACATAGTCTACACTCACCCCAAACTCTCCTAATCGCTCACTAAAAGTTTTCGCATGCTGCAAAGCCAATATCGTAGTAGGCACCAATACCGCAACTTGCTTTCCACCTACGACAGCCTTAAAGGCAGCACGGATAGCGATCTCTGTTTTACCAAATCCTACGTCTCCACAAATCAATCTATCCATTGGATAAGACTTCATCATGTCCTCTTTTACATCGTTGGTCGCCGTCAGCTGGTCTGGTGTATCTTCATAGAGAAAGGATGCCTCCAATTCATTTTGTAGATATCCATCTGGTGGAAAAGCGTGTCCCTCAGATGCCTTTCTTTGCGCATATAGTTTTATCAACTCCTTGGCAATATCCTTAACCTTAGACTTGGTTCTGCTTTTCATCGTCTTCCAAGTATCAGAGCCCAGCTTATTGAGCTTGGGTGCTCTTCCTTCGGAGCCTACAAACTTGGATATCTTGTGCAGCGAGTTGATGCCGACATAGAGTAGGTCATTGTTTCTATACACCAATCGCACTGACTCTTGGATACGCCCGTTGATGTCGATTTTTTCTAAGCCTGAGTATCGTCCTACCCCATGATCTATATGCGATACGAAGTCTCCCGGCTTGAGCTCCCGCAGCATTTTGAGACTGATGGCTTTATCTTTAGAAAAGCCTTTTCTAAGATTGAAGCGATGAAAACGTTCAAAGATTTGGTGATCCGTCATGACCGCCACCTTGGTATCCAAATCAAAGAATCCCGCACTCAAGCCTTTCATCACGGGCAGGAATTTGACATCTGCGTTTAGGTCATTAAATATTGCATAAAAACGCTCAATCTGTTTGGCATTATCTGTGAATATATAATTCGTTATGCCCTTCTTCTCGTTGTCTTTGAGTTGGTTGATGAGCAATTCAAAATTCTTATTAAAACTGGGTTGGGGCTGTACGTTAAACGGGACGATTTCGTCTGGTTCGAATGGCAGCTTTTTGCTAGACACAAAAACAGTAGAGAAAGCTTCTAATTCTTTAATCGTATCTCCTGGAATGATGAACGCCTTCTCTTCATACAATTTTTGAATAGGACGAATATCACTCGTGATCTGATTCGCAATCTCCTCTGCTTTTTTTACACAGATGTTGAGTTTCTCCAGCAGCATGTTGAAATCTTGCAACCACACCACACAATTTTCAGACAGCACCTTCAGGATGGATACTTTGTCTTCAGGGTTGAACTGTGTATTCATGTTCGGCACGATAGATACGCGGCCGATATTTTTTTGAGACAGTTGTGTCAGCGGGTCAAATGTCTTTATACTCTCTACTTCATCATCAAATAGGTCAACCCTGTAAGGCCACTCATTGCCATAAGAGAATATATCTACTATCCCTCCACGTATCGAAAACTGCCCTGGTTCATACACAAAATCTTCTCTACTAAATCCATATTCTACCATCACGGAAATGATGGTATCAATATCAATTTTTTCATTTACCTCTATCGTGATTTGTGCCTTCTTCAACTCCTTCGGCGCAATCACTTTTTCGAACAAGGCCTCAGGATAGGTAATGATGATTTCGTTGTTCTTAGAATTAGAAACCTTATTGATTACCTCCGTTCTTTGTAGGGTATTTGTCTCATTGAGTTGATCAAAAGCGGTAGGTCTCTTAAACGAATCGGGTAGAAAGAGAATAGGATTATCCTTTGTCAGGTTTTCGAGATTATTGAATAGGTATGCCGCTGCTTCCTTATCATCCGCAATAAATAGAAAGGGGCTTTTGAGCTTTTGCTGACTTGCCAAAAGGACAAAGGTATCCAGCGCACCTTTAATACCTGTGAGTTGTAAACGTGATGTTCCCGATTGGGAAAGTTGTTGATGTATCTGCGCTATGCGACTATCTGATTCGTATCGTCCATAGAGCTGCTCAAAATCGCTTGCCACTAGTACCTTAATTTAAAAATACTCTCCTATATAAAATTATGATAATGTGTCTCTTGTCATCATCTTTCATGCTCAAAAGAGTAAATGCGAATATAGTGAAAGCTTTGATACTAATGTCAATTCTAACACGATAAGGACATAATTCAAAAGATTCTCTTTTATCAC
>CAYZUW010000078.1:0-13946 GCA_964481325.1 uncultured Saprospiraceae bacterium | reverse complement strand
GTTGTCAAACATTACGGAGGCTACGCCTAAGCTGGAAAGTCTTTTTGCAAGTCCAAGATAGCTTTCTTTATTTCCTCCTATGCCATGGATTAGAATCATAATCCCATAGGTAGTGTCAATTGTACTATCTACCCAATAGCCCTCAAGGGATTGTCCATCTTCAATGGGAACAGAAACATTCTTTGATTGTATTCCAAGCTGATCGCTGTTATTGACACCTACATTAATAGGCGGACATAAAATCATTCTAGGAGCTATGAAATGAATACCTAAAAAGCCAATAATAGAACCTAGCAAAAATATGGAAAAGAAGGGCAAAATTTTAAATCGTTTTTTTGATGTTTGCATCAATGTCAATATTGTTTAAGTCTCTTAAACTCAGAATTGAGCTAGAAATTGCCTAATTGTCTAATTGTCTAATTACCTTTTTCAATTCTTCCTCTTTTTGTGTTCCGACAAGTATTTTCTTACCACTCTTTAATTCCATAGCTAAGCCTTTGTTTCCACTTATATTATATACGGTTCCATATTTTGTTCCTAATCGGATACCCCATCCTCCAACAAATCCGTACTGAAGCACTTCAGCAGACTTAACATCTTTCCATAAAATAGTTTTGTTGACAAAGGGAACAAAGCGTATCTGGATGCTTTTTTCTGTAATCGTTGTCTGTAGTTGCATTGCCCAAAATAGTAGTAGTACGCCTATAAGAAGAATCAAAATAAGTACTAAACTTGTATCAGATGCGGGCTTATCTCCAAATGGTTCTCCTAAATAGATTTGTTTGAACAAACCATATACAATCAACAATACAAATGGCGCTATGAGCAAATAAATTAAAGGGCTAAACTTTTGAGATTCCTTAAAACTCATATTGGTCAACTTATGTATTAATCCAAATATATTTACCCTCTTCTTCTTTCTAAAAGTATCATCATCATAAGACCTAGCATAAT
Organism: uncultured Saprospiraceae bacterium; assembly: GCA_964481325.1. Classification (GTDB taxonomy): domain Bacteria; phylum Bacteroidota; class Bacteroidia; order Chitinophagales; family Saprospiraceae; genus JALZVN01. The sequence goes on along the minus strand of CAYZUW010000078.1, from coordinate 12,992 downwards.
TCTATCGTCATCATCCTCATCGAGGGAACCAATTTTTTCTAACTCAAACTTTCTAGCAAACAAGGAAGCTTGTTTTTTGAGTCGTACAACAGCATTACCGTTTATTCCTGCAAGCATGTAGGATGGGTTGAAAAAATATCCTGTGAATAAACCAAGGACAGGAATTTGTCCAAAAAAGGAATCAAAAACTTTTACCCAGCCATTCTCTTCTTTTACCTTATATTGTAATTCCCCATTCTGGTCTATGATATCATATTCTGCTTTCCAAATAGACCGCCAACCCTTTCGTGCAATCTTCCCTAACTCTACCCCATCTGCATCAAAAAAACTATAGGCTGCTGAAAAATCCAGCCACCTATCTGCTTTAATTTTATAGTTTACTTTGGTCTGCGTTTCATCTGAAAAAACTGAAATATCTTCTTTGAGTTTAAACATTTTCTGTTTTACGTAGGCGACAACCTTGCCATTAGCATCCGTAGCGGTAAAGTCATTGGACAGAGTTGAAATTTTGAATTGGAATTGAATTGGAAAGATAAGTTTTTGCATAGTAGAGCGAGATTATTTTTGGTTTGTTTGAAAGTTTAAATCAAAGATAACAAAAACTAGATGTCTTTTTTTTACATAAAGAGAAACTTAAAAGTTGTTCTCTCAGGTAAATTTGCGATAAGGGTAGAAGCTAGATCCCCATTGTAGCGCAGCAGAATATGGGGAGAGTCCGTTTCAGGACCGAGCGAAGAGCGAGTAGCGGATGGCCTGCCCCTTTGTTCTAGCCTGGTAGGAAGGCAAGGGGATCGCCCAAAAAATCATATTAAAAATTTGGACACTTTACTTTTCCTCTTCGCTCCGTACTTGGGCTTGTGTAAATCAAAGAGAGTTCATAAGCCCCTCTAGAATTACTGGCCGTGACAAAACTAGAAGTATTGATGTCATAGCTGATTCCTATCTGAATGGATTCATATTCCAGCGTAAGATTGAAAATAGTGGCATCCGTTTGGATATTACTTTCCAACTCATTGGCAAGGTGTCCCCAAGCTCCTAAGCGGATAGCCAATTCACGCCAATCATCATTGCTATATCGAATATTAGCTCCGAAAGTGTAGGAACGAGATGGACCCTGAACATTGACTGCAATAGCGGGTAACACACTAAGCTGGTCGCCTAAAGGTATTTCAGCACCCGCGTGACCTACCCATCTTTGGTTAGCCTCCTGAGAGTTATTCCCTAAAAAAGTAATTGTAGGAGAATTCGCTCTAAAAATCGCAGCTCCTGCGTATACACTAAAATTCTTATCGATGACTCCATACCACATTAAGCCTGCGTTTATATTTAAGTATACATTGGTATTGCCTGAAAGTATTTCGTTGCTTGAAGCAGTAAAGTCTATCTCTTCTTTTAAATTATCAAACTGAGAGGAAAACCAAAGGTTGCCAAAATCAAAAGATCGTTGACCTACGCCTATCTGTGAACCTGCTATCAGATATTGTCCTCTTGAAGAATATCCTGTACCACTCAATCTTTTCAAATACGAAACATTTATATTTCCTTCCGTCAATGTAAGGTTGGATTCCCCTGCTCTATCTCTTATAAAGTTGGCACCAACAGCTATATAGTCATCTGCCAATACATTGTGTCGGTAATCGAAGCTAGCCCCAACCGTTCTAAAGGCCTCATTCCCTAATACACTTGACCACTGATCACGGTAATTAATAACTGCACGCCAGGAGCCATCAAAGACACCATTCAACGCTGGATTTAAATGTAAAGGTGCAGCATAAAACTGTGAAAACCTTGGGTCAGGTGCTTGACCAAATACGAACGTACTTGATAAAAGAGAAAGCACAATTATATATAAATGTAATTTTTTCATGTTGTAGATTAATTACCTAATCAATGTTGTTTGTCCAGAAAATGTGTCTGTAGATCCATCTTCAAATGAAACCTCTATTACCCAGACATAAACTCCAGTATCCATATCTTCTCCTCTAAAAGTACCATCCCAACCTATAGTCGTATCATTGATATCAAAATTTCTATTTTCGTAAACCGTTTCTCCCCATCGATCATAAATTCTAAATTCGTTTACGCGAACGATGTTGCTAGATTTACCGTGTACTAATAGTATGTCATTATTATTATCTCCATTGGGCGTAAAACCAGTTGGTATCATAATTTGTGCTGTTTTTGCAACAAAGACAGTAACAAAATCATTTGATTCACAGCCATTTTCATCAACACCAGATGCCTCATACGTAGCTGTAAATAATGGTGATACAGTAGTCGATTGACATGCGGTACAAGACAATTCGAGATCAGTTGTACTTTCCCAAATGATGTCAGGTACTCCTGCTGAATTAAATAAAACAACATCTAAGGTCGTGGTGTCCCCAATTTCAATAAACTGGTCTTCGCCTGCAAATAATTCAAACTGCGGTACGGTTCCAATTTGAATAATACTATCCCAAGAACAGCCTTTACTGTCTCTAATAAAAACAGGAAACGGACCAGTCTCTAATCCACTTCTCGAATTTTGTGGACCAAAATTCTCTCCATCTGTACTAAAACTGTAAGGTTCTGCTCCACCAGACACATTCAATATATAAGACCCATCGCTGCCTTCAAAACAAGTAATATCCTCTACAATAGCCTCCACCATTAGCGCATCGGGCGCTGTCAAATTGGTAGTATCCACAATAACACATCCATTGGCATCTGTAATTGTAACCATATAATCTCCATCAGGAAGATTATCAATAAAAGGATTACCGTTTGCTCCATTGCTCCAATCAAATTGGTAAGGAACTGTGCCACCTTTTACTTCAGCCACAATGACCCCTACTGATTCACCATCACACTGATTTTCTGTAATAATCAGATCACTCATTAGCATTTCTGGTTCGGTAAGAATTATAGATGAAATTGCTTCACATTGATTATCATCTGTGACAGTTACTGAAAAGCTTCCATCGCACAAGTCTTCTATCCTCTGGGTAGTCGCTCCATTACTCCACAAAATAGTAGGCATGTTGACTGCTCCAGTAATATTAGATATTTCAATCCATCCATCACAATTTTCAAAACAAGTTGGGTTTGCTTTTGCAACATCAAAGTCTATTGCAGGAGGGTTGGGGACAAATACGCTATCTACTGCAGAACAACCTTGTCTGTCAGTAACGGTGACTATATAAGTAAAGTCTCCAGGTACATTTAGAAGAATATTAGATGTCTCGTTAGGGAAGCCTTCCCAGCTATAAGTGTAATTTTCAATTATCCCTTCGCTAGCTCCTCCTTCGACAGTATTAACAGCAGCCACGCCATCTTCAAAATCACGGCAAGTAGGGTCCCCTTTTATCGCTCCGATAACAATTTCATCAAACTCGACAACATTTATGGAGTCAACGATTGCACACTGATTCTCATCTGTAACGGTAACTATGTAAGTTTGAGCTACTAAATCTTTTACAACACCTGAGTTTGGTAGGGTCGGATCGCTCCATTCAAAATTGAAGTTAGTCCCAGTACCTCCATTTACCAAAATCTCTACTGTACTTGTGGCATCACCAAAGCAAGCAGTATCTCTTTGTATAACTTCTAAACTCAAAGAATCAGTCGGTTGACTTATAGTCAATATCTCCTGGGCTGTGCAGTCATTTCTATCTGTAACAACTACAGTATAGGTTCCCACATCTAGATTTTCGATAATAGAATCAGATACTATTTGATTGTTGACCGTATATTCATAAGGGAATGTTCCTCCAGTAACCATGGCATTGATGACACCATTGGCAGCACCAAAACAATCAATCTGTGTAAGAATAGAAGAAATCTCTAATAATTCTGGCTCGTTTAATACAACAGTCATCTCTGCAGTACATCCATTCGAATCTGTAACTGTGGGCGTATAATTTCCAGCAAATAACATAGTTGCTGGATTTAAAAACTGTCCATTTGGGTCATCCCAGAGATAAGTATATGGAGCTTGGCCTCCACTAATAAAGGCAACAAGTTGACCATCATTAGCTCCAAAGCAGGTAGGCATTGAACCAACAATAGAATCAATACGAACAGGGTCTCCGGCAATAACTTCAACGTCTTCCGTTACCGAACACATGTTTGTATCTGTAACGGTAACTGTATAGATACCAACCTCCAAATCTTCTGCAAGACTTGTGGTTTGATTCATATTATCATTCCATGCATAGGTATAAAATCCAGTACCCCCAATTGCAAAAACGGAGGCGGAACCATCTGCATTTTCTATACACGAAGCAAATGTACTATCTACAGAAAGTACAATTTCACTTGCTGAATCTACAATTGCAGTTCTAATTGCAGAGCATCCTCTACCATCAGTAATAATCACTTCATATGTGCCTGCTATTAGACCAGTAGCTGTTTGGGTAATTTGCGCAGCCATGTCATTCCAGAGAAAATCATAAGGTGGAACGCCACCAGCTACATCAACGGTAGCCGATCCATCATCTCCTCCAAAACAAGAGGTACCTGACGTAGTGGTCGAAGCCATCACTTCAGGGGGCGCACCAATACCAACAAATCCTACGGAGTTGCACCCACTAGATTCATCCGTCAAGGTAAAATTATATACCCCAGGTTCAAGGGCTGTAGCTGTCTGTGTTGTTTGATTTTGAGAATCATCCCAAGCAAAACTGAATGGCCCTGTACCGACTAAATCAATTGTAGCCGAACCATCTAATGTATTATGACAACTTGCATCCACCCCAACGGCAGTTGCAGTTGTTGGAGCAGGCTCTGTTATTTGTATTGATGCAATTTGCTCGCATAAATTATTATCTGTAACTGTTAGCGTATAATTACCAGCTCCCACCATGATATCGGCTGTCAATTCGCTATTACTCCATTCAAACGAATAAGGCATTTCCCCACCCGTAACTGTAGTTAGGATTGAACCATCTCTCCCACCGTTGCAACTTGGTTCATCTCCTAGTAGCACAATTACTATAGGGTCAGGTTCACCGATAGTGACCGTCGTTGTTTCTCGACATGAGTTGGCATCTGTAGCTTGAACGGTATACGATCCAGGTCCTTGATTGACAGCAACAGAATCAAAAGTAGAAGGAACTGTAGTCCACAAGTAGGAAAAGTCTCCAACCCCTCCACTAGCGGAAGCATAGAGTGTACCATCAGTGCCACCTGCACAAGAAACATCTGTTGCCATTGTATCTATTATTATTGGGTCAGGCTCAATAAGATCAAAAAATACAGTATCCATACATCCTTCCGAATCTTCAACCACTATATTATGCATTCCAGGTCCAATATTTTGAAAAACACTAAGCGACTGTGTAGTTACGTCATCTAAGGTGAAGGTTATAGGTGGGGTACTATTCATTACATTGGCAGCAATAGTGGCATCATTAGCTCCAAAGCAACTTATCTCTCTTATGATTGTGGGTTCTACAGTCAAAAAACACTCTCCATAAATAACATTTATACAAGTCTCTTCTACATTACAAGAACCTATATCCGTCATCGCTCTTACTTTGAAATCAACAGGATCACCCATTTCTAAACCAACTATAAAATGTGATAAATCTCCATTATTAGGTGGAAACCATCCCCCACCGTTTATATTAACTTCGTATGATGTTGCATTAGGTACGTCCAACCATTCAAATACAAGAACACCAGGTGCAGGATCATCTATTTCTACAATAGGGGCTGCTAAGTCAGGGATTACACTCACCATGATGGTATCAAAACCACTACAACCAAATCCGTCATTGATGCTTAATATATATTCTGTGGAAACATTTGGACTAGCAACAGGATTTGGACAATCATCACAAGACAATCCAGTACTTGGACTCCAGCTATATTCAACAATGTTTTCAGAATTAAAAGAAATAGACCAGCTATTTAGTGTATTCACATCTATGGGTCCAAATCCATCAGACAAGAGCAAAGTCCATCTACCATTTACTTGCGCTCCTATCAAACTACTCCAATTTCCTTCTGGCAGAAAATCACCTGTAAAAGGGGCGCTTCCTGCTGTAATATTTGGTAAACTATTATTATTTGCTCTAAAACAAGTACCTGTAAAATCATCACCTAGCCCACCATTGTTTGTAGTGAGTTCTAGAATTTCGCCAGATGGAGCTTCCAAATAAATTTGTAGATCTCCCGTTGCATCCGTATCTATATCTATACAAACAGAAGCAATATCCGTGGTAGGATTTGTAATTGTTCCTGGAGATGCACCCGCAACTGCTATTTCGGATTCTAAAGGTTCAATTGGTGGGTTAGTAGCGTTTCCAAACTCTACTGAAGAATTATTTACAAATGGAATGCTCGTTTCATCAAAACCCAAATAGATAGCTTCTAATTCCACACTTTCGCCTTCGCATATACCTTCATCGGGAGCCATGCCTACAACCTCATCACAGAAAAAGCATCTTGGATCTGCCTCAGATAGTACACCATAGGTGATGGTTGTATCGAAGGTGCATCCAAAGTCATCTAAGATTTCGAAAACATAATTTATTGTTCCTGCCGCACCTGGAACTGACAACATACTATCTTGGTCATTAAAAATCATAGTACCATTGTCTAACCAACCCCAACTATTAATATTAGGTGTAAAAGTTTCAATTGGTGGTTTCAATTCATCAACAAAGTCAATACTCCAAGAAAACAACCATCCATTATCCATTGGTAACCTATCCTCGACAACCAATTTCCATTCTCCATTGAGCGGGCAGCCTAATAAGGTTTGGAACCCATCGATTGGCGTATAGCTTCCTTCTGGCAAAGTAGTTCTTGGTGGTTGCATTAATGCTTGCTGAAAGAAAGTGCCAAATTGAGGATTTGGAGTAAAGCAATAGTTGTAACCTATACCAGGCACCGGATCAGCCGTATTACCAGGAATATTATCATCTGCTTCGTACGGTATACCCAAAAATGTTTGTAGTGTGAAAGCTTGATTTGTAGTATCAAGACGCATTACGTTTCCATTGGGGCATACCAAGCTAATATCTAAATCTCTTACGTAACTATGTTCGATATTAATACAAATAGATTCAATTTGGTTTGGGCTTGTTATGATTGAACCAGGAATAAATTCATTAAATAAAACAGGACTTTCATACGCCACATTAACTCCATCGGGCAAAGGTATGGAATCCACATTTCCATTTTGCACATCGAATCTACCTTCGTTTGGAGTAACTTGAATAAAGGAATTACTTTGCGTGATATTATTTAGAAAGAGCAAGGTATCATTCGCACATACTTCACTTGGAAAGTCAGCTTCAAAGTCAAAACTTGGTTTTGGAGCCACTCTAACCCTTTGGGATATTACATTATTGTTTGTACATCCTTGAATATCTTCGATAACTAACTGTACAGTATAACCACCAGATTGTTGGTAGGTATTTGTAACATTAGGTCCAATACCAATATTACCATCTCCAAAATCCCAGAAAAAATTTGAGGTTGCATCTGATTGAGTATAGTTAAACCCATTTTGAGGATATATTCCTCGAGCAGAAAAATCGATACTTTCACCAGGACAAATATCTATCCATCCCTCATCAAGTGGCACAGAAGTAGGGCTCGTACTACTCAATTCGGCAATCACTTGTTGATGTGCTGGAACACATGATATAACAGCTTCCCAACCTTGTGCTGTACCTGCTCCATCAGACGTAAAATGGAATGTTAGACAGCCACTATTATTTGGTGCACTTGCAGATACTTTAAAAGCTCCAGTTGCAGAGTTACCTTGTGTAGAAGAACAAACTATTAATGGAGCATTAATACTAGTACCATCATAAATACAAAGGTCATCACCATCAGCTAGGTCAGTCGTCAAAAACTGCATTTCAATATGAGTTCCCGAGGTTCCAGCTGGGCAAATGGTCTTAATGATATCTTCGTTATTCGTATACCTATTAAAACTGCCTCCAGAATCGAAAAAGTTACCAGAACATGAATTCACAGGAGTAGGGTCCATAATGAAGTTCTGAGCAGAAACATTTCCCAAAAGCATCAGTAAACTTCCTGCTAAAAGATAGTATTTTAGTATTTTTGATATGGCCACTTTCTTTTCTTCTACTTAGTTACTCAAAATTCAATCACTTTATATTTATCACTTAATAATCAAATTATTATATATTTAATTACCAAGCAATTGAAGCAAAAGCATGATTATACTTAATGCTTATATGTTTGAGATAAAAATGAATTACTATAACTCTTGGCAAATATAATTTATTACGCTGTGAATAAGCTTATATTTCAAGCATTGATTATATATATTCTATCCTACTTGACTCCAATTCATGTCAAATAGCTTGTAGAATATCAACTTTCGACCATTACGGACATTTGAAAATTGAAATCAAATTGTAAGAGCTTCTAAAAACTGAATTAGTAATTCAAAATTGGCGAGCTTGGTTCTTTTCCAAGTCGTTTTGTTATTGATTTTATCCAAAGATAAATTCAGGATAAAAAATATCAATTATTTGCCAATTGTATCATAATAATGTACACTTACATTATTATTCGAAATGCCTTATAACAGTGCATTCCCGAAACTCACTTAAAGACCTTTTAAGCTTGTAAATGAATTTAATAACTGGGATAATTTTGGTTTTGCTCTTAATTGGGATAATTCTGGCTTTGGTCACAACCATTATATATATCACACAAGAGCGTTATTTCTTTTATCCTACAAAATTAAGTCCAAACTACCCCTTCCAACAGTTTCCAGAGCATGAAGAGTTGTTCTTTAACACTCCCAACGACGGAAATATTAACGCTTTGATGTTTAAAACTTTAAAACCCAAAGGAGTCATTTTCTATACACATGGCAATGCCCGTGCACTGGATGACTGGGGCTGGGTTCATAAAGACTTCAAAACCAAAGGGTATGATGTGCTTGTATACGACTTTCGTACCTATGGAAAGAGTACTGGAAAGTTAACTGAGCGGAATATGTATGAAGATGCACGGCACATTCTGCATTTCTTGCTTGAAAGATATCAAAAAGAGCAAATTGTCATATATGGTCGTTCTCTTGGCGCTTCGATCGCTACCCAATTAGCAACAGAGTTTGATTGCAAATGTCTAGTTCTGGAGACACCGTTTAGTAGTATGCTCAGTATAGTGCATGCAAGTACCCCTTTTTTACCTGTAAAACTTATTTTACGATATAAATTCAATAATAGACGAAAAATGCGAAGGCTCAAATGCCCAGTGCATATATTTCATGGGACAAAAGATGAACTCATTCCATTGCGTCATGCTAAAAGATTAAAACAAGCAAATAGCAATCCTTTAAGTACCTTAACTATTATCGAAGATGGAAATCATAACAATCTGACAGAATATGCTTTATACCATAGTACAATGGACAAAATATTAAATGCTTAAAATGGGATACTTTAGGCCTGTTCCAAGGTAAAAAGCCTATGGCTATTATTTGTGGTATAATGAAAAAAGGATATAATTTGCTGCGCAAAATATATCCTTTTTTCTATTCAAAATTTAAGACATCTTCAAATGCCAATGGTATAATACTCTACTTTATTTCTATATAATAAGGCATCTTAGCTTGTACACCCTGCATTTGCTTTATTTCCTTAATCTCTTTATAATAAGGATAAAAGGCATTTAAATCTGAAGATTTCAAGAGCATTTCTATCTTATCAGAATCCGTTCCTTGCCCAGTCAATTTATCGACAAGTTGCTGCGTAGGATCCTTCACTATTGGGTATTCTCTCACATTATAACTATCCAAACCAGCGCTATTTGCTGCTATGGCAATGGCATCTTCTAGATCACCAATTACATCTACTAATCCATTATTCAAAGCCTTGTCACCAGACCAAACTCTTCCTTGAGCTACAGCGTGCACTGCTTCTTTCGACATACCTCTCCCTTGTGCTACTCTATGCAAAAAGATGTTGTACATCGTATCTGTTCCATTTTGCAGAATCTCTTTTTGTAGACCATTATGTTCCATGTATATATTTTCATATAATCCTGCAGCAAGTTTTCCAGTAAGCACCGTATCAAAAGTGATCCCCAATTTTTCGTTAAACAATTTGCCAACGCTTGGTATCATGCTGAACACCCCTATTGATCCTGTAATGGTGTTTGATTCTGCTACTATAGTATCCGCAGCGGCAGAGATATAGTATCCTCCAGATGCCGCGACATCACCCATAGAAGCTATAACGGGAATACCTTGGGCTTTTACTAATTCTAATTCCCTCCAGATATTTTCAGAAGCCAATGCGGATCCTCCTCCTGAATTCACTCTTACAACCACAGCCTTAACTTTATCATCGTTTCTTATATTGCGAATGATTTTTGTGTACTTGTCATCACCTATACTCCCTAACTCTGTAGGCCCTTCCAGAATAGTTCCTTCTGCAAAAATTACGGCTATTCTATCCTTAACTTTAAAATCTCTTTTACGCTTATTAGTTTTGACATAATCATTAAGGTCAAAAATATTTAGTTTATCATCATCATCTAGACCAATTTCTGTTTTCATTGCTGAAATAACTTCATCAAAATAAGCTACTTGATCTGCCAAACCATACTTTACAGCATCACTTGGTTGACGAACTAAGTATTGATCTGCTGTTCTTTTTAAGTCGGCTTCAGACACACCACGAGAGGCAGAAATGTCTTCGATAAACTCATCGTATAAGTCATTAATGTACTCTCTTATTTGCTGTTTATTTTTATCGGAGAGCTTATCCAACCTGTAAGGCTCAGTAGCTCCTTTAAAGTCACCCGCGTAATAGATTTGCATTTTAATCCCCGCTTTTTCTAACATATTTTTATAAAACATAATATTCGCTCCGTATCCCTTGAAATCTATTCCCCCTAATGGGTTTACAAAAACCTTGTTAGCTGTTGAAGCTAGATGATAAGCCCCTTGTGTATAGTTTTTGGCATACGCATGGATGAACTTGCCAGACTCTTTGAATTTTACTATAGATTCTCTAAGCTCGCTTCTTGTCACAGATCCTGCCTGAACCATACTAAAATCTAATAAAATTCCTTTGATATTATTATCATCTGCAGCCTTTTCAATCGCATAAGAAATGTCATGAACTCCCCAAACGTTATTATTTGATGGGTCAGAAAGCGTAAAACCTGTTTCTACATTATTGGTTTTCTCTGGAATCTGATTTTTCAATTGGATTCTAAGTACAGAATTTGACTTGGCCGATTTGGTTTCATTAAGACCACTTGCTAATCCAGCTCCTACGGTAAAAATCAAGAAAATCAAAGCCATCATTGAAAGAAAAACTCCTAGACAAGAGGCAAATGTGAATTTGAAAAACTGTTTCATCTAATTATTGAATGTGATAATGATTTAAAAATATAAGTAATATTAAACTTTAATATAATCACCCTCAAAATAGCCATTTTCTATTGTTTGTAGAGATTTTTTAGATTAATCGCCATATTTGTAGGACATAGCAATATTTCATGTCACTTTTTTTCAAAAAAAAGCAAGCAATTCTCATTCAGGTATAATTTTTGCTTCTTATTTAACAATGCTTTTGCATTCCCTCCACTTGATATAATCAAAAAATACTAAAGACCATCTAGATTTTTTTTTGAACTACCCCTCTACTAAAAGACGTCGAAGAGTGAACAAATTGATTTTGAATACTGCACTGTGTATTGCATTCAGCTTTATGGCTATATGTTCCTTATGGTCTCAAAATACGGAGATATCACCTGGGGATCAGCCACCATTCAGCCCTGAAATATTAATAAGAAATTTCTTTATTGGGGAAGGTGTCGAAATTCTCGACATTAAATTTGAGGGAAAACCAGAAGCCACTGGATTGTTTACCAATGGGCTGAACGATATTGGCATCAATCAAGGCATTGTACTTGGGACTGGAGATGTTGAAAAAATAGAAGGCCCTAGTACTAGCGAAAGCTCATCTAGCACCTCAAATCTAGAAGTTGAAGATCCAATGTTAGAGGAACTTATTGGAGCTAATATATTAAAAGATGTCGCCGCTTACGAAATCACCTTTATTCCCTCAGCGGATACTATCCAATTCAACTATGTTTTTGCATCTGAAGAATATCCTGAATTTGTTTGTTCACAATTCAATGATGTTTTCGGGTTCTTTATCACTGGTCCAAACCCAAATGGTGGAATCTATAATTCTCAAAATTTGGCAATAGTACCTGGAACAACCGACCTTCCTGTTTCGATAAACAATGTCAACCCTGGAATGGCTGGCACAAGCGGCTCGGCTGAAATTTGTCAAGAATTAGCAAATTTAAATTTTGACCATTTCTTCAATTTCAATAATAGTGAAAATTTAATATTTGATGGGGTCCTTGAACCATTCTCTGCCGCTGCTAAAGTGATTCCTTGCGAAACCTATACTATCAGATTATCTATTGCAGATGCCATAGATTTTCTTAAAGACTCTGCAGTATTTTTGGAAGGAAAAAGTTTCTCATCAAATACAGTAGAAGTAAAAGCAGTTACAATAAGTGCCAATGGCACTATTACGGAAGGATGTGCAGAAGCAACACTAATATTTGAATTACCAATGAATGCAAGTAGTACCGAACAAATTTCATTTGAAGTAATTGGTACGGCTGAAAATGGTGTAGATGTTGAAATGATTGATACTGGCATAGCGATTCCAACTGGACAATCCCGAGCGGAATTACAAATAATCCCACTTGAAGATAATATCGAAGAAGGTCTTGAAACCCTAGGTATTGTAGTCACAATGGGTTCCTGCAGTATGGATACATTATGGGTTGGTATAGAAGATAATTTATTAAATCCACCTGAGGAACAAGGGCCAATATTTTTGTGTGATCAATCAGAAGCACAGGTTGATTTTACCATTCCTTTTGACCTGCCTAACCCTGCTATATTTAGAAATCAAAACTCGACTAGAATTGAACCTATTAACACACAAGTATTCACAGCTATAGAACTCACAAAT
>CAYZUW010000077.1:0-14047 GCA_964481325.1 uncultured Saprospiraceae bacterium | reverse complement strand
TCTTAGCATTGGTATTTCCAATTAATGAAGCTAACTCTGTCGTAGTAGTCGTACTGATATTCTTTCCTAATATTATGGCCGCCGCCACCTCAAATGGCAAGATACTCTGTGCACTTAAAGTCAAAGTAATGGCCATGGCTGCAGAAGAAGATTGTACCACAATGGTCACAAATGTTCCCACAAAAACAAAAAACAATCTTGACAAAAATCCCCACTCTGTAAATTGCTGTAAGAAAGTAAGTACTTCTGGATTGTTCTTAAGATCTGGAACGGCCCCTTTCAAATAACTTAATCCTAAAAACAGGATGGCAAAACCTATCAAAAATTCCCCCCAGTGTTTCACTTTTCCCTTGCCAGCAAAAAGCATAGGAACACCGACGGCGAATAAAGGAATAGAATATGCAGAAAGCTTCAATTTAAAACCTAACAGAGAAACAATCCATCCCGTAATGGTGGTACCAATATTAGCTCCCATCATGACTCCAGCAGATTCTAAAAGAGTTAGTAATCCTGCGTTTACAAAGGATACAGTCATCACGGTTGTGGCAGAAGAAGACTGTACCAAAGCCGTAATCAAAAATCCTGTAAAAACACCTAAGTATCGATTTTTAGTCATCGTCCTTAGTATGTTTCTCATTTGCGATCCTGCAGCTCTTTGGATACCGTCACTCATCAACTTCATACCGTATATGAAGAAAGCAAGAGATCCTAAAATCTGAATAGCGTCCCAAAACCCAAAACTTACGCCTTTGGAATCATCTGCTCCAAATAATAGAGGAGACTGAAAAATCAGAATTAAAAAAACAGAAAAAACGACTTTACTAAATTTGCTTAAGAACATATCCAATTCTTTTTTTTGAAAATTTTCGAATTCTAAAAATGAACATCCATTTGTAATCTATAAAATAGCTCATCATCACTATTATCGATAGAACGATACGTTATGTCGCCCTGCACCTTCAATTTATGGCCAACGATGAATTTATTTAATCCTAGGGTGTACTGCATTTCATCATTGGCGACTTCTTCATCAGGTCTAATATCTGTCCATCTCACAGCGAGTTCCCAATTACTGTCAAACATATATCCTAGATTAAGGTTGACTCCAGAGCCGGTATAATAGGTACCTATAATATTGTCCTCTTCATTTCTCACTACTGGCCCTCCGTCTGCAGAAGTATTTGCGTATTCCGCCATGAAGGAAAGTCCTTGATATTTAAAAATAAAATCCGCGTGAAAATTGGTAAGATTACGCCCAATGAAATCTCCAGTTGGGTTTACTATGAAACTACCTCCTCGCCCTCTTTCTCTTCCAGCATCTCGATTGATATCATATACAAGTTGGATAGCCAATTTTGGTGTTGTTTCTCTTTTTATAGCTGAACCTATGTAGTCTCCCTTAGATTGAAATTTTCCAAAAGGTAAGGCTTCTAATTGAAAGGTAAGCGCTGAGCCACCTATATTTCCGCTTGTAATATTTTTTCCTTCTCCTGAAGAAAAAGCGATTGCCTCCTTTAAAATAAATGTCTCGCCTAACTTGTGATGATGTCTCAAGATTAGCCCCACATCCCGATCTAAGGTAAATCTTGAATTGAGTCTAGAGCGATCTACAAATTGTAGATTACCAGAAGATATAACCCGCTCTCTATTACTGGGCAGTTTGGTTTGCCCAACTCGTAAGCTGAGGTTTTTGTAGAAATTCCATTCTATATAGGCGTCTAGGATAATGTTTGCAGCATTGCTAAAGGTAGAACTATTACCTCCACCGTTATCTCGATTAGACAAGGCTAGCTCTGTTTTGTATTTCAGCTTTGGGCTAAATATATAGCCATCAAACTTAAGTCTTGCTCTACGAATAAAGATTCTAGCTTGTGTATCAGTGGCTTGTCCAAAGTCATCATCGACGAGGTCGTTCTCCCCCAAAAAGAGAGTTTGGAATCTCATCCCTATTTTCATAGTGAAGGAAGAATCTTGAGCGGTAATTCTCAAGCCATCGCCGAACTTTGGAGCTACAATTTGCGCAGTTAAATTAAGTGTCGTACCATATGTAACCAGCAAAATGGTCATAACTAATAATTTCATTTGATATTTTTTGTTAAATGCGTTGCACAAAATATATTTTGCAGCACAAAAGTAAATTTTATAATGTTAACCGCAAGTTAAGTCTTAATGAATAACTTGTGATTCATTAGGTAGATAATATTTTAAATTTATAAATGATTGTAAGCCAAGGTACTTTGGTCCTAATAAGAGGTCAAAAAATAAAGAAAATTTCTATTGATTTTATATGGGTTTTTGGGGCCATCCCAGCGCTTAAAAAATCAGCTAGCAGAGGCTCCAAAAAAGCACCTCTGCTAGCTGATTTTTTAAGCTCGGGTCGGTCGTCCACTATTATCCCTACTGAGAGAGGCACTTTAAAGATGTGCCTCTCTCAGTAGGGAAACCGTTATCACCCTTTTGTCCACTAGGGCTCCGCCTGAACCGGCTCGCCTTGTGTTATTTAATATCTGTAAAAATCGAAACTGGTTATTTATTTGCGAGAGTTTTCCAGGTCAAACTTGCTAATAAAGCACCAAGGATAGGCGCCAATAAGTATATCCACAGATGAGCTATATCCCCTGATATGACTGCTGGCGATATGGATCTAGCGGGATTCATAGAGGCCCCAGTGATAGGGCCAGCGAATAGGGCTTCTAGCAAAACGGTTGCGCCGACTGCCAAGCCTGTAAACTTGCAGATTGATTTATCTTGACTTACAAATAGTATTACAAGCATCAAAAAATAGGTCAAAATGGTCTCCAATACGAAAGTTTGTTGCCAGCCATCAAGTGGAACTGTTGTACCCAAATGCTGATGCTCTGCAAATAGCATTCTTAATATACCTGTGGCCATAAAAGCGCCTAGTAATTGGAATACAATATACCCTAGTAAGCTTTTCTTATCAAATCTGTCCGTAATGGAAAAAGCGATGCTTACTGCAGGATTGATGTGCGCGCCAGAAATACTTCCAAAGGTATAAATCATGACTGTAACTATCAGTCCAAAGGTAATCGCAACTCCTAGATGGCTGACCGTTCCGTTCGTGACGTCATTTATAATAATCGCTCCTGTACCGCAGAATACCAATGCAAATGTCCCTATTCCCTCCGATATATATTTCTTAATCATAACTCGTATTGCTTAGGCTTTGCTATCATTAGCAGCACTCTATGTTAGGTTTATCTAATTTTTGTAAAACAGATGATGAAAAATCCATTAGGTTTTGAAAGCCTGTTTTGTCAAGACAATAGCAAACCGTATTACCTTCTATATTTCCTTTTATCAAACCGACATTTTTTAACTCTCTTAGGTGTTGTGATATAGTAGGTTGAGAAAGAGGTAGTTCGTCTACAATATCCTTACAAATGCAGCTATCTTGTTTCAACAAGAATTCGATTATCGCTACTCTAGCAGGATGCCCAATGGCTTTGGCTAGATTGGCCATTTGGTTTTGCTTTTCTGTAAATACGTCTGTTTTAGATGCTCCCATAATGTTATTGTATAGGTATATTGCAATATTACGATTAAGTTAGGCAAATAATGCGACAAATGCTTTGAAATTTGTTCGTCAGAATATTAAACTTGGAAATACAGTGATATTTGGGTTCAAATCCACCGCGTATCGATACATGAAAAGGAATAAGTGAATAAAAATGGCCTAGGAAAATCTCTTTTTAATATAGTCGTATAGATCTCTCATTCTCAGATTAGTGGTAGCAGGGCCAGTTCTGATATAAAAATAATCTAGCTTGTCGTCAACATAATAACACGGACTTGCTCCAGCTTGTACGTCGACTCTGAGCACCGTCTTATTATCTATTTTTTCGGTGTGGTAGTGGATATGCTCCAAATGCAGGGCACCGAGATTAGACTTTATGACATTGGTTAAGAACAACAACATCTTGTCGTCATTTTCAAATCCGTCCAATTCTGTACCCACTACTGAGCCATCATCAGCTACGCCAATGACCAAGATACCTCCTTCCGTATTCAAGAATGCAGCTATGGTCTTTAGTACCCCATGAATAATCTTCTTGTCGTTTCGGCTTGCCTTCAAATTCCATCGTAGTGAAGACTTGAATTCTACGTGTTCATTCTCGCCATTGAGAAGAATTTCTTTTGAAGATATATTCTGTAAATTTCTAAGATAATCGGTTACTCTTTTGCTTAAGCGTTTAATAATTTCCAAACTAATTTTTGGGTCTACAAGCTCAGTATTCAACAAATCGCCCGTGCAAATGGCAATCAGGCTACTGTCTTCATTAGCCATTAACTTACCCAAACGAAAATCCCCATTGAGTATGCCTATCTCGCCAATAAGTTCACCAGGTGAAATATTTAGTTTAGTATTATCAGGAAAATGCAAAGTCAATGCTCCATTCAGTAAATAATAAATGTGATTGGGTAAATCGTCTATTTCAAAAATAGCCTTATTTTTCTCTGCATGTCTATAGGAAAGGATAGCACTTAGATGCTCCATCTCCTTTTCATTAAATCCTGAGAAAACGTCATGTTGAGCGACAACTTGCATCATATCCATTGCGCAAGAATCCCCATTGATCTTATTCATACTGCTTTCACTTGTTAGAAGATATGCTGCGGATAGTATATTTAACGTTTAGTTCGCACCTTTGAGTTAATAAATTTTGACCTCATAGGTAACGCAGCCGCAACCTGCATTACCTCTATTTGACCAGGTGTAAATTTAAATTCTTTTAAATAACACGGTTTATAGTATGACATGTAGTTTTCAATCATTGGTTTATAATCGTAACCGTCGTCATTTTGCAGGTTTAACAATTCACAAGTAGTGTAGTTCACGTAAACTTCAAAAATAGTTCCTGGGTCTGGTGGAGTATCACAAATTCTGTCCCCTACCAAGTGACATTTATCGTTGTCAAAGTCATCCACACCAAATTGAGCTTCTTCGAAGGTATGATAAAGCCCCCAAAAATGTCCCATTTCATGAGCAAATACTTTGATGTCTTGAATGTCAAATCTACTCATTACAATATTATTGGTACGATTGGAAAGGATGTAGGAAAACCCACCTGTTCTACCACAACTCACGCTAACCTCTGTACTCTCACAAAATTCCTTTCCATGGTCAAATATATAAATGCTGATCATCCCCTCTTCATCATACCTATCTGAAAATTTATTGTAAGGAGCATAAGAATTTTGGGAGAGGTCTTCTAACATCAAATCTGACAGAATTACATCTGTTCGAGCTATATAAAAAAAGAAATTCGCATCTGAGAAGGAGTTATTTAAATTTTCAACCGCTCTTCTTACCACCAATTCACTAATTTCTACCTCTTCCGATTCTTGTTGAATAATGCCGATCCTCAAAGGAATCCGCTTGATAGAATCCGTTTTAGCGCTATAAAGAATAGAATCATTCTTCATTTTTAAATGCAACAACTCACTGTTTTCTAATTCATCCCCAACTATGTCACAACGTGATAAGCACCAGTTTTTGGTTTCTAACACTTGTGCGTTTGTATAATAAAAGTTGGATATAATGGCAAAAAATAACAGAAGTGAAATCCTCATAATGTAAAAATGTAAAAAATAAATAGAAACACACTGCAATTTGATGCCAAATTAGGCTGATATTTCTTTAGGTCAATATAATATAAAATATCCACTCTGTAAATGAAAATATGCAATTATTCCATGTTCTGTCTATTCTGATAGGGCATATAAGCTCTAAAACACGGAACATAAAATAAAAACTTATTATGTGTCGACATTATTTGTTCCATAATATCTTCCGCATTACAAGAGCTATTCTTTAAAAGCTTTTACGACTTAGGCAGTAGATGTTTGCTTTCTTAGACTTACCTTCATTGCTAATGTACAAGTCCCCTGCCTTATTGAAGACTATACCCTCTGGTTGACTATATATCTTTTGATTAAGAAAGAAGACGCCTAAGATATTTTTACCTTTATCAAAAACAGTTAAGATTCCTCCCTTATTGGCTAATACGTAAAGATAGCCAGTAATAGGATCGATAGCTAGGCCAGAGGGCGCAAACATATTCACCCGAGATTTTATCTTTGACTTTTGAGATATACTTTTTTCTACATCAACAGGATTTAATTTTTTCAATTCTTCTTTTAGATCAATTAGCAGGTAAGGATCTTTCTGAAAAGATTGAGTAGATAAATCAAAACTATAAATCCCTCTTCTGCCCTTTCGATGTTTGCCACTTTCTAGTTGACCCTTGCAGGCGATGAGAAGCTGATTACGTGCTGAATCAAAACACAGGCCTTCCACATCATTGCTACTATTTAACGGTGTATCAATTTCGTCGACTTTAGTATTATTAACAGTACTAACTACTATTATATTTCCATTACTCTCTGCTACGTATACCGTATCGCCTTTAGTCGCTAGTGCCTCATAATCGCTTTGCTTTCCGAAATCAATTTCAGAGATAACAACACCTTGGTCAAAATCGAACAAATACAGCTTCCCTTTTTCGTCATTAACGGTATAGACTTGTTGATTATTTTTGAGCGTCAAACCAGAAATTTCCTTTAGTTTTCTGGGCATAGCATACATCTTATTTGGCTCTAGTATAGAAAAAGGTAATTCAAAGCTTTCAGATTGGAAATGGGATAAATCTTCAAAATGATCAACTCTGTTCATTAAAAAAAAGGGCGATATAAATACCAGAATTAGAAGAACTATTCCGACGTAAAAAAGAGGTGATTCTTTATCAAACATAATGTAACTTCATTTCAAGTAGTAGATGCAAATTTCATATTACGATACAAGACTACAAAGGCAAGTATAATTTAACTGCTATAAAATTTTCTTCAGCAGGTAACGTATACTACGAAATTCAACCGTAAAGATACACATTTGAACAGATGCTTTGGCAGCTTGTATAAAAAGCTGCAATCATGTTGACAGACAAAATTCTTGTAGATGGCTTTAGTGGGAATTGTGTACGTTAAGCAGCCTTGTTCTTTACTCGTGCTTAAATAGGTTTTAATTAGTAAAACTGGAAGCTCTGGAAGCTATAAACCAAATGTTTGGTCTGATTGGCTATTGAATGAGATTTAATTGTGAACGATGAGTCTACTCCGATAACTCATGCTACTCTAAAAAGTCTCCTTTACCACTAGTTTCTGGAGTCAACTCATAGTCCACTTTTAAATCACTAATTGTTTTACATATAATCTTCCTTATTTATTGGCCTAAACAAATTGACAGACAATCAACTATAGCTGTGCTTGTGTTTATATATGCTTGTTGTTATTAACCAGCAGCAGTTTTTTGGGACCACTCCATAGCGTTTGTCAAACTTTCTAAGCAATAAGGTCATTATAATACAATAAATAGAGTGTGATATTTGCTTAAAATCTGCATAGACTCTGTTGACACAAAGTATAATATATATTAAATTATTAAAATACGTAAATACCGAATACGTAATAATACGTATTTAGCAGAAAACCTTTAATACTCCTAGTAAAAGGGGAAAAGTCCATACTCCTTAGAATTATGTAAGACTTCTCGAATTGAATTGATGTTAACATTTATGCCTCTCGCTAAGAAAGAGTGTTTAGTTTTCTTGAAAATATTCTCAATATGCTTTTCGACAGTTCTTACGCTTTTTGAGTTCAATATCTGTTGGATTTCTTTATTGCTGAATTGCTTATCCTTTAACTCTAAAATTTCTTTTGGTGTGAACTTTAACTTTAATATATCAGAATTCAATTCATAGAACTCTTTCATCTTGTCTTTATAGTTGGCCGTATAATAAGAGGGGATAACAAATGGATTATGATGAAATACATTTTTCCTTATCCTGACATCAACACATGTAGCCTCTTTATCAATTACACAAGGAAAATTTCCAATGACAATAAAAGAAAAATATTTACAATTTGCTTATCCTAAGTTCAGATGAAATTTATGGGTTATAGAATTTCAGCCTCCACTAATAATTCTCTTGCTTTCACTTCATCTTCCTTGGGAACGATTATTTGAATAACACCAAACAAATTCGCATGAGCCGAATCCATTTTATTTATTACGTGCGCATTTATACCAGCCTCGGTTAATAAATGAACTGCTGTGTTCACTTTGATTTGAGATACTGCGATAAAAACTGTTTCGTCTGACATGTTATATTTGTTTTATGTGTAACTGATTAAATAAGCACCTTCCATGAATTTTATATATCAAAACAATCATGAAATTTACTGCTGCAATATACTCTTTGTCAAGGTAATAATTCTATACTTACTTCAATACTTAATAAAACATACCTTCGGACAAGTGGTAGAAGCGATATGAGTAGTGCTAGGTATCTAATGAAGGTGGCGCTAGAGGTGGATGAGCGAACGAGCGAATACGCCTCTAGCGCCTACCTGAATAGATACCTAGTGCTGCGAATACAAGCGGATGACACGTTCCCGATGGGAAATCGGGAGGGCCCATTATAATTTAAGCTGGCTTTATAATAGAGTTTGGAAAAAAGAAATCTTTTTCCAAAGCTTGTTGATTTGTTTATGCGTTGATTTGTTTATGGCTATTACAGATTTCGAAAAGGTGTACTAAGCATAGAAATATTCTTACAACATCCCCTCCAAAGTCTTCCAAATATTATCGGCGGCGATGATCTGGCCTTTGGCATTGGGGTGCTTACCGTCTCTTAGGAGATTCTCTCTATAACCCGCGACGCCTTCCAAAAAGAAAGGGACAAAGGTGATACTGTGCTCTGCAGCTAGGTCATGAAAAATCTTGTTGAACGCTTTGACGTAGTCGTCGCCCATGTTGGGAGCGGCTATCATTTCGCAGAGTCCTATTTTTACCTTGGCGTTTTTAGCTTTTACTTTGGCGATGATTTCGGACAGATTTTTTCGTGTCTCGTCTAAGGGTAAACCACGCAGCATATCATTGGCACCTAGCTCAAGAAAGAAGATGTCCACTTTTTGCTTCAAAACCCAATCGATACGCTTGAGGCCGCCTGAGGTCGTCTCCCCACTCAGACCTGCATTGACCACGGTATAGTTCAGCCCCAAGGAGTCTATCTTGTCTTCAATGCGCGAAGGAAATGACTGGTCTTCCTCCAGCCCATATCCTGCCGTCAGGCTATCGCCATAGAATAGCACTACCTTTTTATCTGTTTTGGTCTTGGTCTCTTCCGCTGCGGCTTCAGATTTTTGCGCAATCGGTGCAGTCTTCGTCGCAGCTTTTTCTGCTTCGCAAGTCCAGCAACTTAGGCTCAAAGTAAGTAGCATAAATGGTAAAAGTAAGCCGTTTGTGATGCTAGAAAAAATAGATCCGCTGCTTTTTTCTTTGGTTTGTATACGATTACTGTTCATTTGTCGAAGAGTCTGTTTATTCTTAAAACGAAATTAGCATTTATTGGTTTTCAATTAAAGGAAAGGAAGATGTATTTGGGTATTTGCTAAAGTTGAATATAATCAATTCGACAGCTATGCAAATAAACGAATCAACTACTAAACAAAGAATCAAACCAAAAAAGTATCTTGAGCGTTTTTAAGGTATAATACATTTAAAGGTTCGGTAATTTTTGAAAATTATAAATCGGCTAACAGCAACCACCTGGTTATCAAGAGATTGCAAAACCCAGGCAGGCAGTTATAACATTCTGATTGTAAGCGATTTAACATTTATTATCGAAGCATAGTCACATCAAAGAAATCTATGATTCTCGAAGCAAAAGAGATTTTCAAAATATATAAAGGAGTCAACAAGGACTTGACGGTATTGGATAATGTCAACTTCTCGGTAGAAAAGTCTGAAATCCTGTCCATAGTCGGCCCATCGGGTTCTGGAAAAACAACCCTGCTTGGCCTATGCGCTGGCCTAGACAATCCCAGCAAAGGTACGCTACATCTCGCAGGAGAGCCCATCAGTCAAATGACTGAAAACGAGAAGGCAGAACTACGCAATCGCAAAGTTGGATTCATATTCCAAAATTTTCAACTGTTGCCTACTTTGACTGCTCTCGAAAATGTGATGATTCCTTTGGAACTACAAGGAAGAGCGAAAGGTGCTCAAACGAAAGCTATCGAACTACTAGAACGAGTAGGACTAGGAGGACGCCACGACCACTACCCTAGTCAGCTGTCTGGCGGAGAGCAACAAAGAGTTTCACTAGCACGCGCGTTTAGTAATGATCCTGAAATTCTTTTCGCAGATGAGCCAACTGGGAATCTTGATGAAGAGACAGGGCTCATTGTAGAAAATTTACTTTTTGAACTCAACAAAGAAATGAAGACCACCTTGGTCATTGTTACGCACGATCTAGAACTTGCCAATAAGACAGACCGCATCATAAAACTAAAAGGTGGAAAGATCATCAGCGATCAATTCATTAAAAATATGGCGGGAGAATGAATTGGAACTTGATCGCAAAAACAGCCATCCGAGACAGCAGAAAAGATAGGTCTAAGCTCTTGCTCTTTATGTCCTCCATCATCTTAGGGGTGGCCGCACTGGTAGCTATCAATTCATTCAACGACAATCTGGTGCGTGACATCAACACACAGTCAAAGTCTTTGTTAGGTGCAGACATGACCATAGGGGGCAACAAACCGATTCCAGAAACTCTACTGGCTGCCATAGATTCTATCCCCTCCGAAAAATCAACGGAAGTCGAACTGTACTCGATGTCCTACTTACCCAAGATAGACCAGAGTCAATTCGTACGACTAAAAGGATTGACGGGAGATTTTCCGTACTATGGCACATTGGTAACTGAGCCTGCGTCGGCGGCGGAGACATACAAGACAGGTCCGAATGCACTAGTAGACGATGGCATGTTATTGCAGTATGGCCTATCAGTAGGCGACTCCATCAAATTGGGTGACATGACCTTCGCGATTCATGGGCGATTGCTGAGTGCTTTTGGCAATGTGGATGTTGGATCTTCTTTTGCGCCGTCTGTTTACATTGCTGGCGAACAAGTATCTAACACTCGCCTTTTGCAACCTGGGAGTTTGGTCAACTACAAAAACTACTATAAAATCAATAATGACATCAACATAGATGAATGGAAAGAAACGAGGAGAAAACTCTTGAGAAATGAGGGTATGCGTGTCACTACCATCGAGGATCAAAGAGAGAATCTTGAAGAAGCATTTTCTAGTCTAAATAATTTTCTCAACATCGTCGCTTTGATTTCCCTACTGCTCGCTTGTATAGGCGTAGCGAGTAGTGTATTGATCTATGTCAAGACAAAGGTGCAGAGTATTGCCATCTTACGTTGTCTCGGAATGAAAGGAGAAGAAGCGTTTTCTGTTTACTTCTTGCAAATATTTTTTTTAGGTGCCATTAGTGTATTGCTAGGCGTAGCCATCGGTAGCATTATACAAGTTTTGTTACCAATCGTGCTCAAAGGATTTTTGCCTTATGAAGTAAACATGAAAATTTCTGCTGATGCTAGCGTCAAAGGATTCTTGATGGGTATACTTATTACTACCCTATTTGCACTAGGTCCTCTACTCGGAGTCAGAAACATCACTCCGCTAAAAACTTTACGCATTAGCGATGAGCCCGTCAAAGCGGACCCATTGAGATGGTTTATTTATGTTTTGATATTTTTGACCGTAGGAGGATTTATGTACACCTTAACAGAATCAGTGCGAGACGCTGCTATTTTTACCTTTGGTATTTTAGCGGCCTTCCTGATCTTATTTGGCGTGGCCAAATTAGTGACCTGGTCCGTAAAAAAATTTTTTCCACGCAAAGCGAGTTTTGTCTTGAGACAAGGACTCGCCAATCTATATCGACCTAACAATCAGACCCAAACCTTAATCGTCTCCATCGGTCTCGGAACGGGAATATTGACACTGCTTTTTATTTTACAAGGATTGATCCTTGGCAACGTAGAAAGCATGGGCGCAGGCAACCAACCCAATACCATCGTGTTCGGCATCGAGGCGGACCAAAAGGAGACCATGGAATCCATCACCAAATCTCACGGTATGCCCATCATACAGCACGTGCCTGTGGTCACTATGGAGTTAGCAGGTTGGAAAGGAAAAACAAAAAAAGAATGGTTGAGAGACACTACCGTCAGAGTATCGCGTAGAGCGACGAGTAGGGAAGCCCGCGTGAGTTATCAGGCAGAGATGTCTCCCGATGAAGAACTCATCGAAGGCCAATATACGGGAGTGCATGATGGAGGAGACTCTATCATGATTTCTTTAGATCAGCGATACGCGCAAGGACTAGATCTAGCCATCGGTGACGAGATGACCTGGAACGTGCAAGGTGCGCTGATCAAAACATATATAGGTAGTCTACGCAAGATTAATTTTCGGAAAATGGAATCTCGTTTTTTCATACTATTCCCCACAGGGGTGTTGGAACAAGCACCACAATTTTTGATCTTAGTCTCTAAATCGCCAGACAAGCAAGTGACTGCTAATTTTAGAAACGATGTGGTCAAAGCAATGCCCAATGCATCGGTAATAGATCTAGGTAACATCTTAGTCACCCTCAATGAAATTATTACGAAGGTCAGTTATGTGATCAAATTCATGGCGGGCTTTAGCATCCTCATTGGTCTCATTGTACTCATCAGTTCGCTTTTCTTATCTAAGTTTCAACGTATCCGAGAAAGTGTACTACTTCGAACACTCGGCGCCGTCGAAAAGAAAATTTATAGAATCAACGCAGTGGAGTATACGGCGCTCGGATCTTTATCTGCTTTGACGGGAATTCTTCTCGCCGTAGTAGGAAGTTACTTATTAGCTAGGTTTGTTTTCGAGCTTGACTTTGCACTTAATTGGTGGCCTATTATTGGGATCTTCTTTTTTATCGTAGCCTTGACGGTCTTGATTGGTTTGTGGAATAGTAGAGATGTAGTGAAGCGAAGTCCTTTGGAGGTTTTGAGAAATGTTTAATGCTAAGAATTAAACAATAACACTTTGATACTTTTTGATAACTAACTGTGGATACTTTTTGGGGGTGCCCCATTCTCCTTACGCTGCTAGGCTTGCGCACATGGGGCCAGGTCGTCCGCTTGTATTCGTAGATCTCTCAGCCAGTACACCATCGATTCTCAGCATCTTCACTCGTCCGCTCAGCTACTGCTCATCGTGGTGATACTAAGGCTTCTTGACCTCCTCATATCGCTTCCACCCTTCACCCAATGAAATTTAAGAAACTTTTTTTATTATTTTAGCTGTTTATGGTTATAAACAAGTAAAATAATTTAATCTCTTTCAATAAATTTATTGGATGTGTACTAGGTATATGTCAAGTAGGCAAAGGGAATTTCACCCCAAGCCTCTCACAGAACCGTACTTGACAGTCTCCCGTCATACGGCTCTTCAAATTCACGAAACCATTTCAGGCTTCAAATTAAGTCTCAGTTCTTCCTCCGCAGAGTTGACTAAGTAATTTCGAACTTGTTAGTCCCTTCGCTAAACTTAATTTTCAATAAGCCTCTCTTGCACTTTCGCTACTACGAACTAATCCGCCACTCCATTTTAGCTTCAGTATTTCTGCCTCATAAGTGTTTTTCCTATTTGCGCATTTTCCCTTAACATCTAATATATGAAGTTTCTCCATTTCCTTAAATGAGCCAAGATAAAGTTCTTGCCATCTATTTGACGGATACCGAGGTAGTCGATAAACTGGTTGTCTCTACCCTTTTCTTCAGCTCGCAATTACAGCCAAATTCTCAGTACCATGTTCGTTTTCACGGCAGGTCATCAATGGTTCATTTTCATTCAACTCCTTTATCCACTCCTGAAGGTTTCAACACCCCCTTTTCCCCAACCGCTCAATACCAACCCGTGAAAGATAAGCACCGTGAGGTGGATTCAAAAGCTTCCAGTAAAGCTTAACGAGAGGCCACATAACTTCTTATGCTCTCTCATCTCATTCAAAGTTACGATGATTCTTCTTTATTGTGCAGAATCATCTATGGACACACAATTGCAGATAACGGATAATGATATCGATCGTCTCTCTGAGGAACGAAGAGATATGATCTGATATCTA